>JANPKX010000522.1:0-2987 GCA_031426235.1 Alphaproteobacteria bacterium
GCCGCCGGCCTGCTGGCCTTCACCATCCACTTCTACGCCGTGGACTACACGAGGTGGCTGAAGAGCTGGACGGCGCAGAACATCGTGATCGGCGGCCTGGCCGGCGCTCTGCCGCCCGTGATCGGCTGGGCGGCGGTCACCGGCACGACTCCCCTCAACGCCTGGCTGCTGTGCGCCATCATCTTCATGTGGACACCCCCGCACTTCTGGGCGCTGTCGCTCTACACCTCGGAAGACTACGCCAAGGCCGGCGTGCCGATGATGCCGGTCGTCAAGGGCGCGGCGTCCACCCGCCGGCAGATCCTGGCTTACAGCGTGCTGCTGATTCCGTTCTGCATCGCCCCGGCGTTCACCGGGCTGGGCGGCCCGGTCTACCTGGGCGTCTCGGCGCTGGGCGGGGCGGTGTTTCTGCTGCTGGCTTGGCGGCTGTTCCGCAGCCGGGCCGGCGAGGCGGCCGACCCGCGCAATGACCCGGAAGGCCCTGGGGGCCTCTACGATGTCCGCGTCGGCGCGCGCGATGCCCGCAATCTGTTTGCCTTCTCGATCTTGTACCTGACGCTGCTGTTCGCCACCTTGTTGGGCGAGCACCTTCTGGGTGTGTCGCCTCTGGAGCTCCTGTGAACAATCCCACGCCCTTCGGCGAGGACCCTGCCGCCGCCAAGGCCCGCCGCGGCCGCAACCTCGCCATCGCTCTGGGCCTCGTGGCCTTCGTGCTGATCGTCTACTTCGTCACCGTGGTCCGTATGGGAGCCAACGTCCTTGACCGGTCCATCTGAACCTGGAGCCGTCGATCAGGAGCGCCGCCGCAACGTGCGGGTGGCCCTCATCTCCGCGGGCTTCTTCTTCGGCATGATCGGCGCCGCCTATGCCGCTGTGCCGCTCTATCGCGCCTTCTGCCAGCTGACCGGGTTCGACGGCACGCCCCGCCGCGCCGAGGCCGCCGCCGCCAAGGTACTGGACAAGGGCATTACGGTGCGCTTCGACGCCAATGTGCGCGACCTGCCCTGGAGCTTCAGCGCCGAGCAGGTCTCCCAGGAGGTCAAGCTGGGCGAGACCAAGCTGGCCTTCTTCAAGGTGACCAACAATTCCGACAAGCCGGTGACCGCGCGCGCCGTCTTCAACGTCGTCCCGGTGCAGGCCGGCGGGTATTTCCAGAAGCTCCAGTGCTTCTGCTTCACCGAACAGACCATCGCGGCGCGCACGACCGTCGACATGCCGGTGCTCTATTTCATCGATCCCAAGTACGCCGACGACATCGACACCAAGGGTAAGGCTGAGGTCACGCTGAGCTACACCTTCTATCCGTCGGTCGAGGCGACGAAACAGGCCCAGGCGCCCGCGCCCGCGCCCAAGGCTCAGCGCACCAGCTGACGAACCACTGTCGCGACGCGCCTTTCCCCCTTGGCGAACCGTTCGGCGGGGCGCTATAGCGTGACCCAAGTTTGACTGCGTGCGACTCTGTCCGCGCGGGGGATCCTCAAGGGGTTGAGACCACGATGGCCGCTGGCGTGAATCACGACTACCACCTCGTCAATCCGAGCCCGTGGCCGCTGGTCGGCTCGATCGCCGCCACCGTCATGGCGCTGGGCGGAGTGGCCTGGATGAAGGGGCTGTTCGGCATCCCCCAGCACAATCCGATGCTGTTCTATGCCGGTCTCGCAGGCGTGCTGTTCACCATGGTCGGCTGGTGGGCCGATGTCGTGAAGGAAGCGAACCAGGGCGACCACACCCCTGTCGTCTCCATCGGCCTGCGCTATGGCATGGTGCTGTTCATCGCCTCTGAAGTGATGTTCTTCGTCGCCTGGTTCTGGGTATTCTTCGAGATGGCCCTGTTCCACGGCAACCGCCTGCACGCGCCGATCGAGGAAGTGCGAAACGCCTGGGCGACGTTCCCGCCCAAGGGCATCGAGACGGTTCCGGCCTTCGAACTGCCGCTCGTCAACACCCTGACTCTGCTGCTCTCCGGCACCACGGTCACCTGGGCGCACCACGCCCTGCAGGTCGGCGACCGGCGCAGCGCCAAGATCGGCCTGGCCCTGACCATCGCGCTGGGCATGATGTTCACCGCCGTTCAGGCCTACGAGTACATCCACATCTTCGGCCACAACTACTTCTTCGGCGGCGAGGGTGCGGAGAACTCGGGCCTCTACGGGTCCACGTTCATCATGGCCACCGGCTTCCACGGCTTCCACGTTCTGGTCGGCACCATCTTCCTGGCGGTCTGCCTGATCCGACTCATGGGAACCGGGTTCACGCCGAAGCAGCACTTCGGCTTCGAAGCCGCCGCCTGGTACTGGCACTTCGTCGACGTGGTCTGGCTGTTCCTGTTCGCCTTCGTCTACGTCGTGTTCGGCGCCAGCGGGGGCCATTGAGGCCGACGGCTTGACGCCGTCCGCCGAGGCCCCGGCGCCGGCCGCCCGGTTTCCGGTCGGCCTGACGATCGCGGTGGTCGTCGCCTTCCTGATCCTGATCGGCCTGGGCACGTGGCAGCTCCAGCGCCTGGCCTGGAAGCAGGACCTTCTGACCCGGATCGCGGCGCTCCAGGCAGCGCCGGCGCGGCCGCTGTCGGCGGTCCTGGACGGCCTGGCGGCCGGTGGCGAGGGCGACTTCATCCGGGTGACGGCCGACTGCCCGGGCCTTCCGCGCGCGCCGTTTGTGGAGCTCTACACCGTGCGTGACGGCCAGGCGGGCGTGCGGATCATTTCGGCGTGCCGGACCACAGACCCGCGCCACCCCGCCATCCTCGTCGACCGGGGCTTCGTCGGCGATACGGTGTCGGCCCGCCCGCCGGCCGACCCCGCCGATCGCACGCCGTTCCGCGTCACCGGCGTGCTGCGCAAGCCCGCGCCCGGCAACACCTTCACGCCGCCCGACACGGCCCGGCTGTGGTATACCCGCAACCTGCCCACCATGGCCAAGGCCCTGGGCGCGCCTGCGCCGGCTCCGCTGGTTCTGATGGCCGAGACCCCGACCAACCCGGAGTGGCC
>JANPKX010000523.1:0-7556 GCA_031426235.1 Alphaproteobacteria bacterium
CCTGGGGCACGCGGGAGCCGTCCTTCAGCCGCACGGTCGCGCCGTCGGGGGCGTACTGCAGGATATAGGCCTTGCGCACGGTGCCCGTGACGACATAAACCAGGCCGCGCTTGCGATCGACGGCGGGCGCGCTCCAAATGGCGGCCCCAGCCGGGCCAGTGACGTCCAGGCCATTATCCTTTTTGCGGATATGGCGCGTCGGCTCGGGCACCATGGAGGTCTTCCACAGCAGCCTGCCGGTCTTCAGGTCCAGCGCCGCCAGAGAGCCCCGGAAGGTGCAGCATGCGTAGGCCTTGCTCATCGCCGCCGCTTCCTCGATCGACGAGATCGGGACCAGCAGCCGGTTTCCCGCCACGATGGGCGAGCCGGTCAGAACCGAGGCGCTGTGATCCTCCAGCCGCACCGAGCACCACAGTTCCTTGCCGGTCTGGGCGTCGAAGGCGCGGACGATCCGGTCGCTCTGACCCACGAACGTGGCCCAGCCGCTGGGGGCGATGTCCGAGCGCACCACCATGGGCGTGGTCCGCGACACCAGGTCGCTCACCAGCCAGCGCACGCAGCCGGTGCGGGCGTCCAGCGCATAGAACTTGCCGGAGCGGTTGGTCACCCAGAGCCAGTCGCCGACCACCGTGGGCTGGCCGCCGCCGGGCATGGAAAACGCCCACTTCACCTTCAGTTTCGGAAGGTCCGCCGCGCTCAGGCCGGGCCGCCGCTGGAACCGCGTCGAGGCATCGTCGAGGCCGGTCGAGGCCCAGTCCCCCGGGGTCGCCCGGATCGCCGGCGCCGGCCCCGCGCACATGGGGTCGGTTCCGATCGGTCCGGTGTTGATGGCGATCTGCGGCATCTCCGAGACCGCATTGCGCGCCGCCGGCGTCCGCGCCGGGGCCCCGACGTAGGCCGAGACCGCCGCGATCTCGGCGGCGCTCAGCCCCTCGGCCATCGGCTTCATGACGCCGTCGGTCAGCGACTTGACGATGTCGACGACCGGACGCTGCGCCAGGTCGGCCCGGCCGGGCGCCCGTTCCACCGCCGGCTCGTGGCACATCTTGCAGCGGGCTTCGAACACCGCCTCGCCTGAGGGCGAGGACTGGGCCATGGCCGGCGCGGCCAGCGAAAGCGCGGCAAGCACGCCGATCACCAGGGTCTTCATCAACAGGTCTCCGGGCGAACGGGCAGGACTAGGCGGCAGGCTGACCCGCCGCCACGGGCGGCGCGGCTGAGGGGGGCGGGGCCGCCGGATTGTTGTTCGGACGCTGCCGGCGGCTGGGCATCAGCTTCTGGGCGGCGTTGAACTCCTTTTGATCGATCGCGCCGTCCTTACTGGTGTCGATCATGGCCATGTATTTCTTCAGCATGTCGCCCATCTGGCCACGCAACTCGCCCGGCGACAGCTTGCCGTCGAGGTTGTCGTCCATGACGCCCACCATCAGGTTGCCCTGCAGTTCCTTCTCGTACTCGGGCTTCTGATTGGCGACGGTTTCGTCCGCCCAGCGATAGTGGAAATAGGTCGCCAGCATTTCCTCCGACGACTGCTCGCCCCAGTTGACCAGCTTCTTGGGGTCGGGGTTCGCGGGGTTCCGCACGGAGTTGTCGAAGGTCCAGCGCGTGACAACCCGGCTCCCGGCGGGGGCCTTGACCGGGGTCTTCAGCATATACTCGTACTGCCAGTTGAAGTCGTAGCGAGGCACGGCCAGCAGCATCTCCTCGCGCCCGTCGGGATAACGGAGCGACACGGTCGACGAGCCCCCGCGGTGGTGGGCGTGCGGCGTCAGGCCATAAAGGATCGCGTCGTGCGGCAAGGCGACTGAGGCCACCTCCGGATGGAACTCCTCGCCGGGCGGGATGGCGATGGTGAAGTCGAAGATCCCGAAGGTGCGCAGGACGTACTTCGGCTCCTTGCCCTTGGGATAGAAATAGATGCCCATCTGGGTCTTCTCGACCGTCTCGCGCCCATAGGGCGTGTAGTGGTTCTGGAACGCCACGCCGCCCGACGGCGGCACCCAAACGCCCGTGTCGTCCGGCTGGATGTTCGAGCCGCGGCCTGGGCCGTAGCCACCCAGCGACGCGCCCCACTGGGCCTCCGAGGCGCTGTCGCCCAGTTTGAAGTCGCCGTCGACGACGCCCGTCAGGATGTGGTGGACCACCTGGCGATCTGTGACGCGGAAGGTGGTGGCCTTCATCCAGCGGCCCTCGGTCAGGACGCTCGGCACCACAGGCCGCTGGTACTCCATCGTGCCGGAGGCGGGGATCTTGGCGGCCGGAATCTCGACGATCACATCCGGCTTGCCCAGCGGCCACTCCGGCGCCTGGAACTTCACCTTGGCCAGCGGGTCCTCGCCCGAACCGCGCGGCGCGCCGGCCTCGACCCAGTGGACCAGGGTCTTGATCTCCTGGGCGGTCAGCCGCTCGTCGTCATCGAAATGGCCCACGGTGGGGTCGGCCAGGTAGGGCGGCATGCGGCGCGTGCGCAGCACCTCGCGGATCATCGGCGAGAAGCCCTTGATCTGTTCATAGCTGTTGAGCGGCATCGGCCCGATCCCGCCCGGCTGATGGCAGCCGGTGCACTTGGCCTGGATGATCGGAGCGACAGTCCTGGCATAGGAAATCCGCTCG
Source organism: Alphaproteobacteria bacterium (assembly GCA_031426235.1). Taxonomy (GTDB): domain Bacteria; phylum Pseudomonadota; class Alphaproteobacteria; order Caulobacterales; family Caulobacteraceae; genus Phenylobacterium. Next base: position 2,614 of record JANPKX010000523.1, read on the forward strand.
AAACTGGCGGCCTTGGCGCGCTCGGGGAAGCCGATGAAACCACCGCGCGCCGCGTGCGGGACCATGGCCACCTTGCGCCCGGCCACGAGGCCCTCGACCGCATCGCGGGCCCAAGTCTCACCGCCGGATCCGCTCGCCGCGCCGCGGTAGGCTATCGTCCAGGTGCGCGGGTCGATGACGATGACCTCGGCGGCGCGGGTGACGCCCAGCCCCTCGCCGATCAGTTGCTCGTAGTCGAACAGCACCGGCAGCTCCAGGCCAGCGGCCTTGAGGTCGGCGATCACGGTGGGCCGCGCCTCGCCAAGTCGGGACGCCAGCATCAGCACCTCGACGCCCTTGCCCGCGTAATCCGACTTCAGCGCCCGATAGACCGGCGCCTCCGCCCGGATCGCCGGATCTCCCGACGCATAGGTGATCAAGACCACGGCCTTGGCGTCGCTCATCCGATACAGCTGGCGTGAGAGGTAGTTTTGGTCCGGCAGCCGGAAATCATCGACCATCTTGGCCGCCGGGGCGTCAGCCTGCGCCAGCGCGCCGAAGGTGAGAGCGCCCGCCATCACCGCCAGAGCGGCCACGGCGACTCCGCGCATCTTCCAAGCCGAACCCATCGCGCCCTCCCAAGCCCGTTTCAGCGAAATTCTAGACGCTGCCGCGCCGACGCCGATTGCAGCCACGTTACATCAAGATCGTCTGAACCGAACCGTAGTTTCGAATCTCACCTAATCCGTAGCCGTAAAGTCCACGCGCGTCTGGACGCCGACCCCGGAGATCGTGGCGTCCACCTCGAACACCACTCGGACCAGGTCGGGGGTCAGCACCTGCGCCATGGGCCCGAAGACCGCCAGGCGCCCTTCGCGCAACGCCAGCAGGTGGGTGGCGTGGCGGGCGGCCAGGGTCAGGTCGTGCACCGCGGCGACAACCAGCTTGCCGCCCGCCGCCAAGGCCGCCAGCCGGCCAGCGGTGTCCATCGCGTGGCGCGGATCCAGGCCCGCCATCGGTTCGTCCGCGATCAGCACCTGCGGATCGCCGATCAGCGCGCGGGCCAGCATGGCCCGGGCCAGTTCGCCGCCGGACAGGGTGGTGGCCGCCTGCTGGCGCTGCGCCGCCAGGTCGCAGGCTGCGATCGCCTCGGTCAGACGCGGCTCCAGCCCCCGCGCCGGATCCCCGAAGGCCGGGAGGTGCGGCGTCAGCCCCAGGGCGACCAGCCGCTCGACAGAGATCGGCCATTCGGCGCGCGGCGACTGGGGCAGGTAAGCGCGGCGGCGCGCGAGCGTCTGGCGCTGCAGTCGGTGGATCGGCGCGCCGTCCAGCCATACGCCGCCGCCGTCCGGCCGCATCAGCCCCGCCAGCACGCTCAGAAGCGTCGACTTGCCCGCCCCGTTCGCCCCCACCACCGCCACGAAGCTTCCGGCCTCCAGCACGCAGCTCAGATCGTCCAGAATGGCGCGACCACCCCGGCGGACGCTCACGCCCCTGGCCTCCAGCCGGGTCATGGCGCCGTCCTCCGCAGGTGCAGGATCAGCCAGAAGAAGAACGGCGCCCCGACCAGTCCGGTCACCACCCCCAGTCGCAGCTCCGAACTCGTGTGGATCACCCGCGTGGCGATATCGGCCGCCAGCAGAAGCGCCGCGCCTAGCAGGGCCGATGGAACCAGCGTCCGGCTGGGCTCGTAGCCGACCAGCGGCCGGACCAGATGCGGCGCGACCAGACCGATGAAGCCTACCGCGCCGGTCACGGATGTCGCTGCGCCCACCGCCAGGCCCACGCCGACCAGGGCCATCAGCCGCGTGCGGTCCAGGTCGATCCCCAGACTGGCGGCCTGCACCTCGCCCAGCGCCAGGGCGTCGATCGCCCGACCCATCCGGCCGAGCACGGCCAGTCCCACGACGATGAAGGGCGCGACCAGCACCACGTGATCCCAGCTCCGCTCCGACAGCGAGCCCAGCATCCAGACCGTGATCTCATAGGCGGCATAGGGGCTGGGCGCGAAGTTCAGCGCCAGGGCGAGCAGCGCGGCCATCAGGCCCGAAACCGCCGAGCCGGCCAGGATCAGGCTCAAGGTGCCGCCCCGCCCGAAGGCGAAGGTGACGGCCCCGGCCGCCATGGCGCCGACCAGCCCCATCACCGGGGCCGCCAGGCCGAATACCTGAGTCAGGCCGAAGTAGATGGCGGCGACCGCGCCCACCGCCGCCCCGCTGGTCACGCCCAGCAGCCCGGGCTCAGCCAGCGGGTTGCGCAGCAAGCCCTGCAGCACCGCGCCCGACAGCCCCAGCGCCGCGCCCACCAGGATCGCCAGGATCGCGCGCGGCAGGCGCAGCTCGGTGATCACCAGTCCGGCCAGGCTGGGCTCGGGCGAGATCAGGGCGCGCAGAACCTCGGCGGGCGGCATGTCCACCCGACCGATGAACAGCGAGCCGGCTGCCGCCAACAACAGCAGCGCTGCCGCCAGCCCGGGCGCGGCCTTGTCCCACCCGGTCATCGGCCCGGCCCCGCCGGCAGGGCGTCCAGCCCCCGACGAAGGTCGCGCGCGCTGTCGGCCGATTGCGGCAGGCCACAGGCGTGCGTGATCCCGTTGTACGCCAGGCGTCGCCCCGCATACAGACGGCGGACCAGTCGGTGCTGGCCCTCGTCTGTGGTTAGTGATCGAACCCCTGGTCCCGCCGCCGCGTAGAGCAGCGCTTCGGGGTTCGCAGCCATAAGGTCTTCCACGCCCAGGGTCGCGTCTTCCGGCCCCGGCCGGGCGGCGATGTTGCGCGCCCCAGCAGCGGTCACGATGGCATTCGTCAAGGTGTCGCGGCCCGGCACGGTCGTTCCCCCGCTCCAGACCACCACCCGGCGCGGGCGCGGCGGGGGATCGGCCGCCAGGGCGGTCAGGGTCGCGTCCATTTGCGCGATCAGGCGCTCGGCCCGCGCCCGTTCGCCCACAGCGGCGCCCACCTGACGCAGGTTGGCGCGAATGTCGGCAAACGAGGTGGCAGACTTGACCTCGATCAGCGGCGCGCCGACCCGCCGCGCCAGCGACCGGGTCAGGGCGGTGGAGAAGTCGCCGGCGAGGATCAGGTCCGGCTTGAGATGGACGATGTCCTCGGGCGTGCCGCGGTTTATCGCGATCCCGGCCTCCGCACCTGGAAACAGCGCCGCCGCGCCATCGTGCGCCAGATAGGTCACCGAGTTGATCCGGTTGCGCGGCGCCAGCTGCAGCAGCAGCAGGTCCGTGCACTGGCTCATCGACATGATCCGCTTGGGCGTCGCGGGCGCCGCGCCGGCCGCCATCGCCGGAAGGACGGCGGCCAGAACGATTGCGGCCATGCGCGGCGCCCGGTTCATCTCAGAACTTCACCCTGGCGCCGACCGCCGCCGTCCGTCCCTGCGCCGGATAGCTGAAGACCTCGTAGTAGTCCTCGTCGGCCAAATTCTCGACCCGCCCGAACACCTGGACATGATCGTTGAGGTCGTAGCTGGCGGCCACATTGACCAGGGTGAAGGCGGGCAACACCACCTTGCCCGCGTTGGCCCCGGTCGCCGGCTTCACCTTCGGGAGGCCGGCCGGAACCGGCGCCAGCCCGATGCCGGAGAAGTTGCTGTCCAGTTGGCGGCCGTTGTAGCGGACGTTGAGGTTCAGCGTGGCCCGGCCGGCCAATGGCTTCCAGGTGACGTTGGCGCTGCCGATGTGCGGCGCGCGCCGGATCTCCTGGACCCCGTTCTCCTTGGCGCTGAGATCGGTGTAGCTGCCTGACACCGACAGGTCCGGCAGGACGCGGAAGGTCCCGAACAGTTCGACGCCGTGCTGTTTCGACTTGAAGGCGCGATTGCAGGTGGTGCTGACGCCCGGCGGCGGAACCGGGCAACCGGCCGGCGCCGCGCCCCCGAAGTAGCCGAAGATCTCGTTCGTCAGCGTGGCCCTGAAATAGGTCGCGCCCAGGCTCGCGCGGCCGTCCCACAGCGTCAGGTCGACCCCCGCCTCCCCGCCCCGGGATTTTTCCGGTTTCAGGTTCGGATTGCCCCGAAAGGGAAACGGGCCGGTCGCGTTGAAGCCGAACAGCTCGGTCTGGCTGGGGTTCTTGATCCCTGTGCCGGCTGCGGCCCGCAGCCGGACCACGGCGTTCAGCCGATAAAAGCCCTGTAGCTTCCAGGTCGTGGCGTCTTCGAAGACATCGTTGTCATCGTAGCGCACCGCGCCGCCGACCCCCGCGTTGTCGCCGATCTGCAGATCGTACTGGCCGACCACCCCCAGGTTCTTGATCGACCGCCGCGTTGTGTCGGCCCCGGCGCCTGGCGGCGACGTATTCTGGTAGGTCTCTTTTTCCCAGTCGGCCGCGCCGGTCAGGCTGTGTGTCAGCGCGTCCGTCTCCAGCCGGTAGGCCGTGACGTACGAGGCCTTGGTGCGCGCGCCTTCGTTGCCGCCCGCGCGGCGGCCCGCGCCATAGGCGTTGCGCTCCGCCTCGAGGCCCTGCACCGAGGCGCTGTGCGTCCAGGCCCCGTCCAGCAGCGCAAGGTCGCCGCCTGCCAGCCAGGTGAGGCTGACAGAGTCCGAATAGGCCCCGGGGCTGTCGACCAGACCCCGCCCGAAGCGTGAGCTGTTGGTGTCGGCGTGGGCATTGGCGTAGCGCACCACCCCGCGCAGGCTCAGCACCTCGCTGACCTGATACCCCAGCTTCCCGGAGAAGGTCTCCAGCTCCGAGCCCGCCCGCCGCGTACCGCCCGGAAGGGTCTGGGTGACATAGCCGTCCGTCGTCTGCACCCCGGCATTGACCACCAGATCCAGGGGGCCATGCGCCAGCCCGTACCGCGCCGTGCCGCCAAACGTCCCCTGCGAGCCGGCCTCCACCCGCATCCGCGCGCCCGGCGCGTCGCGGGCCGTGGGCGTGATGTAGTGGATGACGCCCGCTATGGCGTCCGAGCCATAAAGCGCGCTTTGGGCGCCGCGCAGGATCTCGATCCGC
>JANPKX010000524.1:0-4199 GCA_031426235.1 Alphaproteobacteria bacterium
GGTCAGCTTGCCCTTGGCATGCTGGCTGGCGATCCGCTTCTCGCCGCCGCCCATGCGCGCCTGTTCACGGCGCTTCTCGAGTTCTGCCAGGATGTGCTTCAAGTCGCCGCCGCCCTTCACCAAACCGTCGCGAAGCCGTAGTCGCGGCGGCGCGGCGAGGCAAGATCACGCGAGGGCAGATACGGATGCCCGATATTCGCCCGACCCTCAGACTCGACGTCTCGAGGCTTGTCACGCATACCGTCCCTGCGTGCCACATAGAGCGCACGCCGGGAGGCAGCCATGATCAAACGTCGCATCGGAACGAACGGGCGCGACGTGAACGCCATCGGCCTCGGCTGTATGGGCATGTCGGCCTACTACGGCGCCCCGATGGCTGACAACGACGGCGTCGCACTCTTGCAGGCCGCCATCGAGCGCGGCGTCGATCACTTTGATACGGCCGAAATGTATGGCTTCGGCGCGAACGAGCAGTTGCTCGGCGCCGCGTTTCACGATCGCCGTGACAAGGTGTTCATCGCAACCAAGTGGGGCCCGGTCGCCGATCCGGTGACAAATCTGCCAGCCGGCTATGATGGGTCAGAAACCAATGCCCGCCGGGCCGTGGAAAACTCGCTGCGCTATCTGCGTACCGATCACATCGATCTCTACTACCTTCACCGCAAAGATCCGGCGACGCCGATCGAAGAGTCGGTCGACGCGATGGCGAAACTGGTCAAGGAGGGAAAAGTCCGCGCGATAGGTCTTTCCGAGGTCAGCGCCGAGACGCTCCGGAGGGCGCACAAGGTTCACCCCATCGCCGCCGTCCAGTCGGAGTATTCGCTGTTCACCCGTGACTACGAGGCTGACGTGATTCCCGCCTGCCAGGAGCTGGGCGCGATGTTCGTAGCCTATTCGCCGCTTGGGCGCGGCATGCTGACCGGCGCCTTCGGCAAGGACTGGAAGCCGGATGGTCCAGACTTCCGGGCCGCCATGGCGCCGCGCTTTGCAGGCGAGGCGTTGGGCGCCAATCTGGCGCTGGTGGCCGAGATCGAGGCCCTGGCCGCCGCGAAGCGCGTGAACGCGGGGCAGGTCGCCCTGGCGTGGGTGCTCTCCCGCGGCGACCACATCGTCGCGATTCCCGGGACAACCAAGCTGGCGAACCTGGAGAGCAACCTGAAGGCCGCCGATGTGACCTTCACGACGGATGAAGCCGCGCGCCTGGACAACCTCGCCGCACGTGTCCAGGGGCAACGCTACAACGAGCGCGGCATGGGCGCGGTCAACGCCTGACAGGCTTGACTGGAAGACGTCATCACGGCGGTGAAGGCGCTGGCGCGGAGCCGCACAGCGCTGCGCATCTTGCCCTTGGAGGCGCGGCGTTGGCGCGATTGGTCGAAGACCACCGCCATTCGATCCTGAAACGATCGGGTGGCCTGAACACGCGCGTGCTCAATCTTGAACCGCCCTACCCCGCCGCCAGCGCCCTGAACCACCGATCCAGCATCCCGGCCTCCACCCGCAGGCGCGCCACCCGCTCGGCGGCCTCGGCGTCGACGCCCCACTGTTCTTCCTGGAAGGCCTCGTCCACGCGGGAGAGTTCGAAGGCTTCCACGCCGCTCAGCCAGCCGCGCAGGACCGCGATTGCCAGGACCGCCGAGCCATAGAGCGGCACGGCGAAGGCCAGGCCGGCCAAAGCGAAGTCGTCGAGCGACAGGGCGATCTCGCGCACTCGCGTCAGGGTCGCCGGCGGCTGGGCGCGATGGACGATGCCGGCGCAGCGCTCAAAGCGCAGGCCTTCGTCGGCCTCCGCGCGGGCCAGAACCGGCTCCCAGGCCACCGCCTGCCGCGCGACCAGCACCGCAGGAGCCTCGGCGAAGTAGCAGGTGAGGTCCGAGCCCGCGTAGTCGGCGATCTGGCCTGCGACCCCGTCGCGCGAGCCGCCGATGGTCTCGATCGCGGTGTTGGCCAGGCGGGTCGCGTGCATCGTCGCCATCTCGATCACCTCGACCTGGGCATCCCACTCGGCGGCGATCTGGTCGGCTGTGGCCCGCGTCGGCAGGACCAGCGGCTGGCCCCGCGGCGTCTTGAGCGTGCGGCCGTCCAGCCGGATGCCAAAGCCCCCGTCGACCTCTACGACGGCCACGGTCTTGTAGAACCGCCGGGGCTTTTCCTGCGGTTCGTGAAACCCCTTACGCAAATCCACGGCCATCTCCCGACGGAATGCCCCGCCACGGGCGTGGAATGGGGATAAACGCGTCGGATCGCAAGGGAGCAGGCCCGTGGCCGCCAGCCGCAAGGACCAGGACGCCGCCATCGCCGTCACCCGCTTCGGGCTTGGGGCGCGGGCGGGCGAGATCGCCCAGGCCGCGACGGACCCGCGCGGCTGGCTGAAGGCGCAGATACGGCCGGGCGGCGCGGACACCTTCAGCACCGGCGGCGAGAACGCCGGCCAACGGCTGGCCGAGTTTCGTGCGTATCGCCAACAGCGCGCGATGGCTAAGGCCGCCGGCGACGGCAAGGACGGCGACCGCGATCCGGTGAAGGCCGCCCAGCAGTTCATCCGCCAGAACGCCGCCAGCGACATCCTGGCCCGCGTGCGGCTGGCCACTGACACGGACGCGGGGTTCCGCGAGCGCTGGGCGCTGTTCTGGGCCAATCACTTCACGGTTTCGGCGACCAAGGTGCAGGTCGCCGGGCTAGTCGGCCCCTTTGAGAACGAAGCCATCCGGCCGTACGTGTTCGGGCGCTTTTCCGACCTGCTGTCTGTGGCCGAAACCCACCCGGCGATGCTGCTCTACCTCGACCAGGCCCAGTCGGTGGGCCCCAACAGCCCGGCAGCGCGGTTTCAGCAACGGCGTCCGGCGGCTCCCGACGGCCAGCCGCGTCGCCAAGCCGGCCTGAACGAGAACCTGGCGCGTGAGATCCTGGAACTGCACACCGTGGGCGTCGATGGCGGCTATAGTCAGACTGACGTCACCGAATTCGCCCGCGCCCTGACCGGCTTCGGCGTGCCCGGACCCCGAGACGTCGGCGGGGTCGAAGCCGTGGTGTTTCGCGAACCGACCCATGAGCCGGGCGCGCGAACTGTCATGGGCGTCGGATATCCTGAGGGCGGCCAGAGACAGGCCCGCGCGATCCTGGCGGACCTGGCCGGCAAGCCCCAGACCGCCCGATTTGTCTGCACGAAGATCGCCCGCCATTTCGTCGCCGACGATCCGCCACCGGCGCTTGTCACGCGGCTGGCGCAGGCCTGGATGGCCAGCGGCGGAGACCTGGCCCGGGTGGCCGAGGCGCTGATCGACGCACCGGAGGCCTGGACGGCTCCGGCCGCGAAGCTGAAGTCACCCTACGAGTTCGTCGTCTCCAGCTACCGCGCGGTCGGCCAGGCGCCGCGCGCCACGCCCCAGGTGGCGGGCGCGCTCAACGGCCTGGGCCAGCGGCCGTTCGGCGCGCCCTCGCCCAAGGGCTGGCCCGACGAGGCCGCGCCCTGGGCCGCCTCGGACGCCCTCGTGAAGCGGATGCAGTTCGCGCAGGGCCTGGCCGCCGCCTTCGGGCCGGATGTGCCGAACCCCAGGGCCCTGGCTGACCAGACCCTGGGCGCCCGCCTGACGCCCGCCGGGGCCCTGGCGATCGGCCGCGCGGAATCCCGCACCGAAGCGCTTGCCCTTCTGTTGATGACCCCGGAGTTCCAGCGCCGATGACCGGTTTCAGCCTGAACCGCCGCGCCTTCGCCGCCGGCCTGACCTTGCCTTTCCTGGCGCGCGTGGCGAACGCGGCCGTTCCAGCGAACCGTAAGTTCGTGGTGGTGATCTGCCGCGGCGGGCTGGACGGCCTGTCGCTTGCGCCGCCAGTCGGCGATCCCGACTACCGGGCCCTGCGCGGCGCCCTGGCGCTCGGGGACGAGGCCTTGGCGCTGGACGGGACCTTCGCGCTGCACCCTTCCCTGCCTGCGATCCATGCCCTGGTCAGGGCCGGCGAGGCCCGAATCGCCCCGGCAGTCGCCACACCCGACCGCGCTCGCTCTCATTTCGAAGCGCAGGACGTGCTGGAAACCGGCGCGGGCGGAGTCTACGCCACCACCTCGGGATGGTTGAACCGCGCCGTCCAGGCGCTGTCGGCGACCGGCAAGGCGGAGGCGATCTCGGTCGGGCCCACGGCCCCGCTGATCCTGCGCGGCGCCGCCCCCGCGGGCTCGTGGTCGCCCGGGCGCGGCGTCG
>JANPKX010000525.1:0-8592 GCA_031426235.1 Alphaproteobacteria bacterium
TACTTCAAAAACTACTACATCACGTCGTCCTGAGCGCGTCGCGATGAACCGGCGTGACAGGATGATCGGGCGCGCGGCCAACCGGTTTGCGCTCGGCGCGGCGGCGGCCGTGTCGCTTTGGCTTTGCGCAGGCTGCTCGGCGGCGTCCGAGCCGCTTTCCAAGACCCCCGACGGGCGGCCGCTGACGGCGACCTTCGCCGACGAGTTCGAGAGTTTCCGCCCCTGGACAGGCGACAAGGGCGTGTGGCGGACGACCTTTCGAGACGGCCGCGGCAGCGATGACTTCGACTTGCGGACCCTGAAATGGAACAAGGAGTTGCAGCTCTACTTGGACCCGGACTTTCGTCCGGCCAAAGCCGCGGGACGGTCGCTCGGCCTGAACCCTTTCTCGGTCAAGGACGGGGTGCTCACGATCTCGGTTCGCCCGACGCCGGCCGAACTCGTCGAGCCGCTGGGTGGCTTTCGCTACGTCTCGGGACTGATCACCAGCCAGCCGGTCTTTCGCCAGACGTACGGATACTTCGAGATGCGCGCGCGCCTGCCCCGCGGCAAAGGCGTCTGGCCTGCGTTCTGGATGCTGCCCGCCGATTTCGACTGGCCGCCCGAGATCGACATCATGGAGAGCATCGGCGATCCGGCTAGCGTCTATGTGACCGCCCATTCCAAGCTCGGCAAAGACCCCGGACTGCAGATCGCGGTCACCCCGGACGACTTCCACGTCTATGCCGTGAGCTGGGACGCCAAGACCCTGATCTGGTTCGTCGACGGTCGCGAGATCAAGCGGATTCCGACGCCGGCCGACATGCACAAGCCCATGTACCTGCTCGCCAACGTGGCGGTGGGTGGCGACTGGGCCGGCGCACCGGACGCCACGACCCGGTTTCCGGCGCGCTTTGAAATCGATTACATCCGCGCCTACAGGTTCAAGCCGTGAGCTTTCCCGCCGAAGGCCGTTTCGCGTCGCAGGGTCCGCGGCGCATTCGCGGCGGCGCTGCGGTGGGGCCGGACACGATCGCCTGGCGCGAGCAGCGTAGGGCTCAGGCACGACCTGTCGTCATCGACCAGGCGGCGGTAGACGCCCCCGTCCGCAGCCGCCTCGGCCTGGAAACCGACGGTGTCTTCGCCTTTTTGCTCCTCCTGCCTCTGCTGTTCATCGCCCAGATCGGAGCCCTGGGGGCCGCGATGTTCGCCGGTCTGACGTGTGTCTACCTGGTCGTCCGGCGGCAGGGCCTGACGCACATCCTGATGGTCCGCGCCTTTCTTTTTCTCATCCCGGCGTTCGCGTTCCTGTCGGTGGTCTGGTCTGAGGCGCCGTCCGAAACCTTCAAGTTCTCGATCGAACTCACGCTGACGATCCTGGCCGGCCTCCTGCTTTCCTCGGCGCCCCGGCAGACCAGCGTGCTGCGGGGCCTGACCCTGGCGTTCCTGATCTATGTGGCGGCGGCGATCGTCAACGGCGGAAGGGTGGGCATCGGCGTCGGAGCCGGCGGGGAGGCGTTTTCCGGCCTGACGTCGAGCAAGAACCTGCTGGCCGACATCGCCTCGACCGGCTTCATCGTATCGATCGCGACCCTGATGCTGGCTGTGCGCGACCGCGCGTGGCCCTGGGTTGCGTTGGCCGCGCTCGGTGCGGCCTTGGACATCTACGCGGTCGCCGGCGCGCGGTCGGCCGGTGCGTTGCTGGGATTGGGCATGGCCATCGGGGCGATCTCGGCCCTATCGCCGCTGGTGCTCGCCGGCCGGTTGCTGCGGGGGGCGCTGACTGCCGCGGTCGGACTGAGCCTGTTCGTCGGCGGCCTGTTCTACCGCACGCTCTCCACCGCGATGATCGAATTCGGGGCGAACCTCTTCGATAAGGACCCGACCCTGACCGGCCGAACCTACCTGTGGTACCGGGCGGCGGACCTGATCCGCGAACAACCTCTGCTCGGTCGCGGCTACTACGCCTTCTGGCGCCAGGGCAACACCGATGCGGAAGGGCTGTGGCGCTATTTCGGTATCGACAGCCGCGGCGGCTTTACCTTCCACAACACCCTGGTGGACATTCTGGTGACCCTGGGCTGGATCGGCGTCGGCCTCATCGTCACCGTGGTGATCATCGGGGCGATCGCCCTCGTTCGCCGGTTCGTGAAGCGGCCCACGTTGGCGCTGGTGTTCTGGATCGCCCTGTTCCTCTACCAGCTGGCGCGAACGCCGATCGAGACCATTGGGATCGCACCCTTCTACTTCTCCACGGTTCTGGCCTTCGCCGCGCTGGGCGCCGCCTTCAGCCGCAGCCGCGAGCGGGTCGCCCCCGTGCCCCGCTCCCCTCGCCCGGCCGTTCCGGTCAGCGTCTGGACCCTGCGTCCGGAATCACGGGCCGGCGCCAATGCGCCACGCGAGACTCAGCGCCTTCTTCCCCGCAACGACCCGCCATGACTTCGGCCAGGGGGCCGCGACGGACAGTTCGCGCCGCCCGGCCCGAGAACCGGGCCCGGCGCGCCTCGCTGGGCGCTCTCGCCCTCACCGGCGCCAGCGCCCTGCGCCTTGGTCTCCAGTTCGCCTTGCTGCCGATCCTGGCCCGGATCATCGGGCCCGAGGAATACGGTCTGGTGGCCATGGCGATGCCGTTCATCCTGCTCGCGAATGTGCTGGCCGACGGCGGCCTGGGCTACGCGCTGGGTCGGCAGCGTGACGCCAGCCCGGGTCTGGAATCGACCGTCTTCTGGCTGACCGGAGGGATCGGCGCGGTGCTGGCGCTGGCGTGCTGTGCCGCGGCCTGGCCGATGGGCGCGATCCTGGATCAGCCGCGGTTGCCGCTGTTGATCGTCGCGCTCAGCCCCATTCTGCTGATTAACGGCCTGACCGCAGTCTCCAACGGCCGGATCATCCGCGAAGGCCGTTTCGCCGTGTTCGCGGCCGGCGACCTCCTGTCGACGGTTGCGGGCGCCGCCACCGCCGTCACGGCCGCGCTCCACGGCTGGGGCGCGTGGAGCCTCGTTGCCCAGCAATTGGTGCTCTGGGGGATCAAGCTGGCCTGGGTCACCATCCAGGGCGGCGCGGCCATCGGCCTGCGCTGGCGGTTCGACGAGGTCCGGGGGCTGTTGGGATTCGGGGCCAGCACCATTGGCGCGATCCTGGCCGACTTCGTCGCGCGCAACCTCGACAGCCTGATCGTCGGCGGCGTGCTCGGCGCCTCGGCGCTGGGCTACTACGCGATGGCCTATCAGATCGTCCGAGCGCCCGACATGCTGATCTCGGGCCCCCTCTACCTCTACATCTTCACCGCCGTGTCGCGCACGGTGGACGACCGGGACGCCGCCGCGCGCCTTGCGGCGGCAGGACTACGCCTGGGATCCGTCGTGCTTGCGCCGCTGTTCTGCGGCCTTGCGCTGGTCGCGGACCTGGCCGTGCCTCTGGTCCTGGGGCCGAGGTGGCTCGAGGCGGTGGCCCCGTTGCAGTGGCTGTCGGCGGCGGGCTTTTTCTTCTGTGTGTGTTCCATCCTGGCGACGACGTCGATGGGCCTGGGGCGCTCGCGGCTTCAGCTTGGCATGTCTCTGGCGCTGGCGTTTACAGCGGTCACCGTGGTGGCCCTCAGCGTCAGGTTCGGGCTGGGCGCGGTGTCCGCGGCGCTCGCGTGCGGCATGGGCGCGGTATCGGTGGTCTACATCCTCCGCTTCGCCCGCGCACTGGATGTGCCTGCGGCGCCCCTGTTCGCGGCGCTCGCACCCGCCGCCGTGGGCGCGGCCGTTCTGGCGGTCGCTGTGACGGCGGCGCGGATCCTTCTGGCCGGCGCTGGACCCACGGCGGATCTCATCGGCGCCGTTGGTGTCGGAGCCCTGGCCTATATCGCCGTGCTGGCGCTGTTCCGCCGCCGGCTGATCGGCGACGCCCGGGCCTTCGGCCGCGCCCAGGGCGATGCGCCCACACCGCCAGACGCGCGCGCTCAGGCGACGGCGGCCTGAACCCTCGCCGCAAGCCGGCGCAGTCGGGCGGCGACCGGCATGGTCAGGAGCGGCAGGACGCGAGGCTGTCTGAGGCCCTGAACAATCGCGGAGCCCAGACGACGAGACTTCAGCGCCGTGATCACGCGGTCATAGGTCAAGGCGACCTCCAGGGACTGGCGTCGGTGCGCCTGGGCGGTGCGCACTTCGGCCGGATAGCCGCGCGTGGGACATTCCAGCGCCAGGGCCGCATCAGCCCGCAGCATCTGTTCGATATCCGCCGCGCGCAGCACGGCCGAGATCGAGGCGCCGTGGCGACGATAGTGATAGAGCGCGGCCGGTTCGAACCGCAAGGTCGCGCCGGCCGCCAGGAGGCGCAGAACCAGATCGTAGTCCTCCCCGATCTTCAGGTCCTCGCGATAGCGCAGGTCGCCCAGCGCCGCCGCCCGGAACAGCGGCTTGAGGTAACCCAGCCCCGGCCGCCGGCCATACATCCGGCCGCTGTCGATGTACTGGGGGAGGGAAATCCCGCGCGCTTGGCGCCAGCCGGAACCCTTGAGAAATACAGCCGCCTTGTCGGGCGCGGCGGACTCAAAGACCTGCAGGTTGTCGACCACGATATCCGCACCGTCCGCCTCGCCTCTCGCCACAAGGCGCTGCAGGCGATCGCGGTGCATCAGGTCGTCGCTGTCGAAGACGGCCAACCATCGCCCGCGCGCCAGCGACAGGGCGCGGTTACGGGCCCCGGCCGGCCCGGAGTTGCGGATGGCGGGCAGCACCCGCACCCGCGGATCGTCGCCCGCCGCGGCGGCGATCACCGCCAGGCTGTCGTCGGTGGAGCCGTCGTCGGCGATCAGCCATTCGAAGTCCGCCAGGCTCTGGTCCAGCACCGAGGACACGGCGGCGGCCAGATAGGCGGCGCCGTTGTAGTTGGCGGTGATGATCGACACCGCAGGCCGCGCCGGCATCAACGCGTGGCCTGCGCCACAACCAGCCGAGCGCCGCCAGGCCGGACTGCGGTGATGAGCTGCCGCCAGAATCCAGCTGACCACGCCAGATGCATGATCATCGCCGGAATGCCGGCCCAGAGCATCGGAGCCTGACGCCTTGCCGCGCCGGCGACCAGGCCATACCCGAGCGACAAGCCTGCCCAAGCCAGCGCCGGTAGCGCGAGCGGCCACCAAAGGGGCGCCAGGGCGGCCACGGCCACAGCCGGCGCAACCGCGAGCGGGACCGCCTGGCGGGGCTTCAGCCGCATGCGGTGCTTCAGCACCGTCCGCGCACGGCCTTTTCCGTAGTTGAAGTATTGCCGCCACAGCGCGCCGGCGGCTGCGCGGGGGTAGTAGCCGATACGAACCTTGCTCGTCAGCCAGATGCGGCCGCCTTGCTTGGCCAGCCGGACGTCCAATTCCGCGTCCTCGTTGTGGCTGAATGTTTCGTCGTAGCCACCCGCCGCCAGGAAATCAGCCCGGCGGAACAGGGCGTGGTGGCCATGATCGACCCAGCCCGCCTTGTGGCCGCTCCGATGCGCCGAGCCGCCCGTGCCCAGGGGCGAATTCTGGGCCGCCGCCACGGCGCGCTGAAAGGGCGTGATCCCGAGCGTATCCATGGCCACCACCACAGACGCCGCCTCGGTCCGGACGGCTTCCGAGATCAGGCTGGACGCATAGTTGGCGGGATAGTCGGCGTGGGCATCCACGCGGACAACCCAGTCGAAGTCGTCGCCCGTCGCGCGAACCGCCGCGTTGACGCCTGCGCTCTGCAGCCGCTTGGGATTGGGCATCAGCCGCACGCGGGGATCACGCGCGGCGATGACGCGCACGATGTTGATTGTTCCATCCCGCGAGCCGCCGTCGGCGACGATAACCACCGGCTCGCAAAGACCTTCGTCCTCCAGGATGCGCGCAATCACCCGGGCGATCACGGCCGCCTCATTCAGGCAGGGGATGACGATCAGCACGCGCTCGGCCAGGGGTGCGCGCTCAGGCGCGTCTGGCTCTGGCAAATCCTCGTCGTCCTGCGGCGCGAAGCTGCGCGGCTCGGGGCCGGCGAGGGCGCCGTGCTCGTGTTCGGGCGAAGCCGTCTGGTTCCGATCCGTAGTCTTCTGTTGCAGCATATCCGGCCTCTTGCGCGCGAGGTGCCGTCGTCCGGCGAAGCTGAGCGCTAGCCCTGCTAGAAGCCCGGACCCGCAGGTTGGGTTCCGTTGCCCGCGTCGTCTCCGCGCGCGCGCCCTCCAAGGGCTCGGACAAGGGCGACGCAGTCCGAGCGATCGGCCACGAAAGCGTTCAGCGGGACCTCGGACTGGCGATGGCGCAGGTGCGCGTAGCGGTCCGCGGTCATGGCCTCCAGCGTGGCCTCAAGCGCGCCCAGATCTTCGATCGCGAGCCCGAAACCTCGCGCTTGGATGAAGCACCCGGTCTCCACGCCGGTCAGGGCGATCGGCACGACGCCGAACCGCGACCCTTCATAGATGCGGTTCGGTAGAAGCCACGCCGAATTCAGCCCCTCTTCCATGAAATCGACCGCCCAGGAAAAATGCGCCTCACCATAGAGGCGCGGCAGGTCGCCGGGCGTGTACGACCCGTGGAAGGCTACGTTGGGGGCCGCCGCCACCTGGCGGTCGAAGTCGTCGAATTCGCCGTAGGCCGGACGGCCGTGGATATCGACCCGAACCAGGTCGGGCCGCCGCGCCGCCAGCCTGATGAGGACGTCCAGGCTTCGGCGGCACCGGATCGCGCCGAGCCAGGCGATCCGCCAAGGGGGGCCGGGCCGGGGCGGGGGCGGCAAGGTTGGTGCGCCGTCCAGTTCCAGCAGCTTGTTCTCGACGAGCAAGGTCTCCACGGCCAGATCGCCGCCGACACCCTGACGGGGCGCAAAATAGGCGCTCAGGAAGGCGGGTGAACTGAGGATCAGTAACTGGCACCGGCGCAAGAGGGCGCGCTCCAGCCCGCGCAGCGCCCGGCCCTTGGCGTCGTCGCCGAGCATCAGCCGGTGGATGTCGAGACATTCAAAGATGAGGCGCGCGCCGGGGGCGCCCGCACGTTGTGCCGCCGAGGCGATCAGCAGCATTTCCAGGGTCCGCGCCATCACCACCTCGGCGCCGGCGAGGAGGGACCGAAAGCGTCCTGCGGCGAGGGCGGATCGCAGCGTGGCCCAGGCCCGCTGGCCCATCCGGCCGTCGAATGTGCGGCCCAGCGCGAGCGTGGGGGCCCCGGCAAGTTCCGACGGGGGGGCTTCGCTTCGGTGGAAGCCGATCACCGTGACCCGGGCGCCCCCGGCCTGCAGCATGCGGATTCGGCGCGCGACCGCCGGGTCGCTCAGATCGTGTACGAAGTAGGCGATTTGCAAGCGAGGGCCTCAAGCTTGAGCGCGGTCCAGCGAACCAAACGCGCGACGAGCCGTTTGGACGCCAGACCCAAGCTCTGCCACAGGATTTTGCGCCGCGATGTCGACAGCCACCCCGCACGCGGCTCCCTCCCTCACATCGGTGGCCCGTCCCGGTGCGGCGCGGGGCGAGGTGCGCTCGATCCAGTACCTGCGCGGTCTGGCCGCGTTCGGCGTCCTGGTGTTTCACGCTGCCGAGCGGGCCGGCGGCGCGTTCGGGGTTGGCGCGGCAGGCGTCGACATCTTCTTTGTCATCTCAGGTTTCATCATGTGGGTGGTGACCTGCGAACGGCCCCAGAGTCCGGCACGCTTTCTGGTGCGCCGGGCCCAGCGGATCCTTCCGCTTTACTGGCTGACCACCCTGGCGGTCGCGGCTGCGGCGCTGGCGATCCCCGGGGCGTTTCCGGCGATGCAGCCGACCTTGGCGCACGTGCTGCAATCGCTGCTGTTCATCCCTCACCATGACAGCGCCGGACTGATCGCGCCGCTGATCGTGCCGGGGTGGACGTTGAACTACGAAATGTTCTTCTACCTGCTGTTCGCCCTGGCGCTTCTGGCCTCCGTTCCGCTGCGTGTGGGCCTGGTCACGATCGCCCTCGTCGCTCTGGTGGCGGTCCGGCCGCTGGGCGACGTCCGCGAGCCGCTCTGGGCGACCTACACCGACCCCATCCTTCTGGAGTTCGCCGCCGGCCTGTGGCTCGGCCGGGCCTGGACGCGCGCAAGCCTGCCCGGCCCCCGCGCCGGGTGGACGATGGTCGGGCTGGGCCTAGCAGGGTTCGTCGCGACGGCGCTCAGCGGCGTGGATGTCTCCGCGTGGCGTCTCGTGCTCTGGGGTGCGCCAGCGTTCCTGATCGTGGCCGGCGCCGTGACCCTGGAATCCCACGGCATCGCGCCGCGGGGACGGGCGCTTCACGCACTGGGGGACGCCTCCTACTCCGTGTACCTGGTGCACGGGCTGGCGATCTCGGCCGCGGTTCGCGGGCTGGCGGCGATGGGCGTTCAATCCGGCCCGGTCCTGTTTGCTGTCGCACTGCTGGCTGGCCTGGCTGGCGGCTTTGCCACCTATGCGCTGGTCGAACGCCCGATCACGCGCCGCCTGTCGCGTCGCTCCCCCGCATCGAAATAGGCAGCGCGAATTTGGGCGATTTGCCACGACCTCGTCCCAATTCTATCATTATTGAGGACAGGGACATCGCCTTGACGGTTGCAAGACCGCGCAGGCCCGGGAGAGCATTGTGTCGGACACAAGCGAGAAGTCGCTGCAACCAGCGGTCGAGGCTGCGCG
>JANPKX010000526.1:0-4333 GCA_031426235.1 Alphaproteobacteria bacterium
GCACGGACAGGCGGAGGGGGTTGGGAGAGCGGTCATCGGGGTTTCCTTTTCGATCGGGGTTGATCGAGCAGGACCCTAGGGAGGCGAGCGTCTGGCGGAAATGTCAGATGTATCGCATATTGCGCCATGCCCCATCCCTCATCCTCACCCCGCAAGGTCGCGCTCGTTGGCTACACCGGCGTTCAATCACTCGACCTTGCCGGACCCTTCGAGGTCTTCGCGATGGCCAACCGGTTTGGGGGCGCGAAGGCGTACGAGCCGATCCTCGCCTCGCCCGCCGGCGGCGTGATCCACTGCAACTCGGGCTTGATGCTTGAGGGAGCGGTGGCGCTTGCCGACCTGCCCCTCGACCTGGACACCATCCTCGTGGGTGGGGGCGACGAGCCCGGCCTGCTGTCCATGCGCGACCGCGGCGTGCTTGAGTGGCTGGTGGCGCGCGCCAGCACCACCCGCAGGATCGGCAGCGTCTGCTCCGGGGCCTTCGTGCTCGCGGCGGCGGGGGTGCTGGACGGACGCCGGGCGACCACCCACTGGGAGGTGTGCGAAGCGCTTCGGGCGTTCCGGCCCGCCGTCCAGGTCGAGCCGGACGCGATCTTCGTCGCGGATCCGCCGTTCTACACGTCCGCTGGCGTCACAGCCGGGATCGACCTCTGCCTGTCGATGGTCGAAGCCGACTGCGGTCCGGATGTCGCGCTCGCGGTGGCGCGAAACCTGGTGCTGTTCATGCGCCGGCCCGGTGGGCAGACCCAGTACAGTTCCAGCCTGAATGTGCAGGCCGCAGCGACGCCTCGGCTCCGCATGCTGATCTCAGAGGTGAATGCGGACCCGGCCGGCGACCTCAGCCTGCCGGCCCTCGCCGATCGCGCCGGCATGACCGAGCGCACCCTGAGCCGGGTGTTCAAGAAGGAGACCGGGGTCTCGCCGGCCACCTTCGTGGAGATCGCCCGGGTTAACCGCGCCAAGGCGCTGCTCGAGACCTCGGACTGGCCCCTTGCACGGGTCGCCGAGAGGTCGGGATTCGGAAGCCTGGATGGCCTTCATCGGGCCTTCCAGAAGCGGTGCGGGACCACGCCTGGGGACTATCGTCACCGCTTCGGCCGAGCGCCCGTCGGCGCCTAGGGCGTTCTGCGGACGAGGCCCTCCCGACGCCAGTCGTACTGCATGTACCGCGCGGTCTGCGCCGCGGCGACCTCGCCGACCAGTCGACCGACCGCGTGCAGCGACGCGTCGAGGCCGGCGCTGATCCCGGCGGAGGTGACGATGCGACCGTTGTCGACCACGCGGGCGTCGGGGAGGACCTCGGCGCAGTCGAGCCCGCGCAGTTCGTCCATCGCCCCCTCATGGGTGGTCGCGGCCTGCCCCCGCAGCAATCCGGCGGCGCCGAGCACGAGGGAACCGGTGCAGACCGAGAGGGTCAACTGTGCTGACGCGCTCAGGCGGCGTACAATCTCGAGCATCTTGGGATTGTGCATCTCGCGCCGCGTGCCGTAGCCGCCAGGCACCACCAGGACATCGACGTGCGCCACCTCGAGGGCGGACCTACGGCACAGGATCTCCAGTCCGTTGCGGGCGACGACGACACCGGGCTCAAGCGCCAGCGTCTCGACCTGAAAGGCGAAGTCGCCCGACGCCGCGCGCGTCACGCCGAACACCTCGAAGGGACCCGCGAAGTCAAGCACCTCGACATCGTCAAAGATCAGGACCCCGACGGTGATCGCCGCGCCAGGTTTGGCCGGGGTCGTCGAGGGGGAAGGGGCGCTCATTGGGACCTCCGTCGTAATGGCTTCCGCCCCGTTTCATCCAGAGTGCGCAGGAACGCGATGATCTGACGCCGCTCCATCGGGCTGAGGTCGAGCGGCTTGAGCTCCGTGTGGCCCGTCGCGGCCGCCGGCGCGCGGTTGTAGTGGTCGAGGACCGCCTCCAGGCCGCCGACCTGTCCCGCATGCATGTACGGCGCGCGTTGCGCCACGCCGCGGAGGGTCGGGACCTTAAAGGCGCCTTCGAGTTCCGGGCTCTTGCGCACCGTGAACTCCAGTTCCTCGCAGCGGTCCGGTGAGGCGTCGCTGTAGGGCCCCTTGCAATTGAACGGATCGGCGACCGCCTTGCCGACGCCTGCGCCGCGGCCGGAGTCAGCGTCATGACCGGCCCGCGCCGGGACGCCGGTGTTGGCGAAACCGCCGTTCGAGAAGAGGGGGCCATTGTGGCAGGTCACGCACTGGGCCTTGCCGATGAACAGGCGCAGCCCTTCAGTCTCGTCCGGCGTGAAACGCTCGGCGCCGCGCGTCTCGCCCATCAGGCCGGCCATGTAGCGATCGAAACGGCCGGGTTTCACGGCGAGGGTCCGCTCATAAGCGGCGATCGCTTTGCCGAAGTTGGCGAAGGTCACGTTCACCGCTTGCTGGCCGGTCGGGGTCATCCGCGCCCATGCCGCCTGGGCGGGCGCATCGCCGAGGGGCGACGCGCGAAGCGGGAGGGTAGCGGGGTCCGGCGGCGTCCGCCCGAACACCCTGCGGTACGCACGGCCGTAGCTCGTCGCGAGCAAACGAGCGACTTCTGTCCGGGTGAACCCGTGCTCGAGGGGGTTCTCCACGGGGCCCAGCGCCTGGGCCCACAGGCTGTCGGCGCGGCCATCCCAGAACTGCCACGGCGAGTGGACCGCCGCCGCGATGGGCATGGTCCGCCGCGATCCCTCCGCAATGCCCCGTCCGACCGCCAAGCCGTCCGTGAAGCCGTGCGCGGGTTGGTGGCAGCTCGCACACGAGACCTTGCCGTTGGCGCTCAGGCGCGCGTCGAAGAACAGCGTGCGCCCGAGTTCGCGGGCTTGCGGGTCGTCGGCCACGCGGTTCGACGGATCGGCCGGAGGCTTCGGTAAGGTCTGCGGTGAGAGGGAGCGGATCGTCGCGAGGTCCTCTGGCGTCCAGGTCGGAGACGCGTTGGCATCAGGCGCAAGAACCAACGTGATCGCGCCGATGGCGGCGAGGGCTTTCTTCATAGGACGAGATTGAAAGTGATGGTGTCGGCCCGACCATCGGGCGCCCGAACGGCCAGTTTCAGAACCCACCAGCCCGGCATCGAGAACTTCACACCGTTGATCACGTATTCCCCGGCGACCTCTGTCGACGTCGTGCGGGGAGCCGTAGGGAGGCCGTGGCGGTGCTCGGGCATGCCGCCATCGATCGACACCGCGGCGTCACTGACCGGGTGGCCCAAAGGATCCATGATGCGAAGTGACCACTGATGGACCCGAAAGAGGGGGATGGGCGCACGGGTGCTATGCACCGCGATGCGAAACACGCCATGGTCCGACGCCCGGTCCAGGGAGCGGTCGAGGTCCTTCGGCCGCGCGAAGGCCGGCGTTACAGTCAGGCCGACGATGACGGCCAGACTGACAAGTATCGTGCGGCGGTCGCCGCGCGTGTGGGGTCGCACCGAGCCGGTCATCGCAGTTCCTTTGCTGTGCTGTCGCCATTCGACGCGCACATCGGACCACGCGGTTGGTGTGACCGAAACGACAACTCAGTCGCAGATTTCGCCAAGGGGTTCTGCGGTGGATCGGGCGCGAGGTCCGAGTCCGGGCCGGAATCCAATGCCTCTTGGTGGCGCTCGAGCGACGGTCTGATCGTCAGCGCAGCGCGGTCTCGAAGAACCGAACAACGTCGGCATTGAGGGTGCTGTGGAAGGCCACGCGGTCGATGGTCTTTGGGCAGATGACGGGCGCGACCCTGGCGAGCGTATCGCTGCAGGGGGCCATGAAGTCGTAGTGCTCGGCGCCGGGAACCACATGGTACTGGGCCTTTGGGAGCAGGCGGTGGACGACCTCGGCGTAGTAGGGATGGGGCAGAACGGAATCTTGTTCTGCCCGCCAGAGCTGAACGGGGATCGAGACGCCTTTGAGGCCTGAGGGCGCGAACGTGAAGCCCAGAGCGGGCGCGAGCACGACAGCCGCCCGGATGCGCCGGTCGTGTTCGACGGGCGCGATCTTGGTCGGTACGGCGCCGACCCCAGGAGTCCGCTGCAAGGCGCAGGTGAAAAACGCCGGGTGCTCGGCGCAATGGGCCGGCACTGTGCTCATATCCGGCTTGCCGCCGATGGCCCCCAGGACCGTGAAGCCACCCGAGGAGAAGCCGAACGCGCCGATGCGCTTCACGTCGATCGTGTCGTGACCGGCCCAGCCGGTGATCATGAAGTCGATCAGCCGGATCAGTTGGCCGGGACGCTGGGTGATGCGCTGGCTGCGGCTGCGGTCGCCACGGGTGTCGCCGCTGTGGGTGATGGCCGCCACGACAAAGCCGGCCTGGGCCAAAGCCCGGGCGGTGTCGTGGTGGTCGACCAT
>JANPKX010000527.1:0-1564 GCA_031426235.1 Alphaproteobacteria bacterium
GGCCAGGGCCAGCCGCGAGCCGTCGGTCGCCACGGCGCGCAGCCGCGTCTGCCCGTCGATGATGATGGTGGGGAGGTAGAGGCCGTTCAGGTAGTACCGCGTCTCCTCGGCCGAGATCGCGAAGCGGGTCTTGTCGATCAGCCGGATCAGATCGCCCACGTCCACCGACATGCGCCCGGCGAAGCCGTCGGCCGACATCACCGGGAAGTCCCCCGCCGGCAGCACCGGCAGGTTGAAGCGGCTGCGTCCCGCCGCGACGCTCAGGCGCGGATCGTCCGGCGTGAAGCTGAGCGACACGTCAGCCCCCTCCGGCAGCTTGCGGACGATCTCATAAAGCGTGTGCGCCGGGGCGGTGATCTGTCCGGGCTGGTCCACCTGGGCCAGGGCCTCGTCGATAATCTCCAGGTCCAGGTCGGTGGCCGAGAACGTCAGCCGGTCCCGCTCCGCCGACAGCAGCACATTGGACAGGATGGGGATCGTGTTGCGCCGTTCGACGGCGCTCTGCACGTGGCCCAGCGCCCGAAGCAGTGCGGCGCGTTCGATGGTCAGCTTCATGTCGGTCCCGGCTCGCCTTACGCGCACCCAGGCGAATCAGATCGCCCGGCCGCGCCCCCGATGGCGGGGGACTTGCGAGATTAGCGAATTCGCAAGCCTGTGGAAGGGCATGGCGGCATCGCCCACAGCAAAAGCGAGGTCAGGCGCGCGTATCGACGGTCTCGCCCCCGGCGCTGTCGTCCCCGTTGGCGTAGGGATTGGCCGGAGACGCCGACCCCGGCGCCTTCGCGGCCACCACCACCATCGCCGGCCGCAGCAGGCGACCCAGCAGCTCATAGCCGGGCTGGAGAACCTGGATGACGCCGCCGGCCTCTATCTCGCCGCCCGGCTGTTCCATCACCGCCTGGTGCTTGTGCGGATCGAACTTGTCGCCCTTGGCCGGGTCGACCTTCTTGACGCCATTGCTTTCGAAGGCGCCTTGAAGGGCCTTGGCGGTCATTTCGACGCCGACCACGAAGTTCTTGACGCCATCGTCGCTGGCGGCCGGAGCGGCGGCCAGGGCGCGGTCGAAGGTGTCGGCGACCGTCAGCAAGTCGCGCCCGAATTTCTGGATCGCGTAGGCCCGGGCGTCGTTCATCTCACGCTCGGCGCGGCGCTTCGTGTTCTCCGCCTCGGCGGCGTAGCGCAGCACCTGATCCTTCAGGCCCTGAACTTCAGCCTGCAGGGCCTCGACCTCGGCGTCGACGGAAGCGGCGTCGGCTTCCCAGTTGGCGGGGGAATCTTGTTCGGACATGGTTCGTCTAGGACCTTTGGGCGTTCATCACCTGGCCAAGCACGCGGGCGGTGTAGTCCACCAACGGAATGACGCGGGCATAGTTCAATCGGGTCGGCCCGATCACCCCGATCGCGCCCACCACCTTCTGCGAGCCCGTCATATAGGGCGCCGCGATCACAGCGGAACCCGAAAGCGAGAACAGGCGCGTCTCGGCGCCGATGATGATGCGTACGCCCTGGCCATCCTTCACCCCGTCCAGCAGCTGGATCAGCTGTTCCTTCTGCTCCAGATCCT
>JANPKX010000528.1:0-3689 GCA_031426235.1 Alphaproteobacteria bacterium
GTTTCACGGACCCGGCGTCCGGCTCCAGCTCGCCCAGCAGCAGCTTCACCATCGTCGTCTTGCCGGCGCCGTTCGGCCCGACGATAGCCACGCGGTCGCCGCGCAGGATGCGGGTGGAGAAGTCCTTCAGGATCACCCGCTCGCCGAATGCCTTGGAGAGGCCCTTGGCCTCGGCGACCCGCTTGCCGGACACGCCGGAGCTTTCCAGGCCGATGGTCATGGTCCCGCGGTTCTCGCGATTGCGCTCGCGCTTCTCCTCGCGCAGGGCGACCAGGCGGCGGCGGCGGCCCTCGTTTCGCGCCCGCCGGGCGGTGACGCCGCGCTCCATCCAGTGCTGTTCGCGCTCCAGCATCTTGTCGAGCCGGCGGCCTTCCTCGGCCTGCTGCGCCTCGATCTTCTCGACCCAGTCCTCGAACCCGGCAAACCCGGCGTCCAGGCGGCGGACCTGACGATGTTCCAGCCAGAAGCAGCGCTGGGTCACGCGTTCCAGGAAGGCGCGATCGTGGCTGACGATCAGGGCCGCGGCGCGGCTGGCGCCGATCTGGGCTTCCAGGGTCTCGATCGCCAGGATGTCGAGGTGGTTCGTCGGCTCATCCAGCAGGATGACGTCGGGGTCCTCTGCGAAGGCCTTGGACAGGGCCGCGCGGCGGATCTCGCCGCCGGACAGACCCTGCGTGGTCTTTTCGGGATCCATGCCGAACGCGGTCAAAGCGGCCTCGGCGAGATAGTCCGGCGCGCCGCCCGATGTGGCGTGCTCAAGCACGGTGGCGCCGGTGATCTGAGGCTCCTGCGGCACATAGGCGATGGTGGTTCCCGGCGTCACCGTCCGTTCGCCGGCATCGGTTTCGATCTGGGCCGAGAGGATGCGCAGCAATGTGGATTTGCCGGCGCCGTTGCGACCGACCAGGCAGGCGCGGTTGCGCGCGTCCAGCGCCAGGTCGACGCCGTCGAACAGCATGTTGGGACCATCCGCGAGGCGGACGTCCTTCAGGGCGAGGATGGGAGGTCTCATCGGCGCGCTGTCCTATAGGCTCCTCAGTTCCGCGCAAGTTCGCGCTTCTGCATCGCGCTTCAACGGCCTAAACCGCCGCGATGGCCGGCCAACCGTTCTGGCGTCGCAAGACCCTCTCGGAAATGACTGTCGCGGAGTGGGAAAGCCTCTGCGACGGTTGTGGCCTGTGCTGCCTTGTCCGTTTCGAGGACGAGAACACCGGTCAGGTCTTCCCGACCCGCGTGCACTGCAAGCTGTTCGACGCCGCCGCGTGCCGGTGCTCGAACTATGCGGACCGCCACCGCCACGTGCCCGACTGCATCAAGCTGACCCCGCACAACATCGAGGCGCTGGAATGGATGCCGAAATCCTGCGCCTACCGGCGGCTGCACGAGGGGCGGGAGCTGGCCGAGTGGCACCCGCTGATCTCCGGCGACCCGGAGAGCGTCCACCGCGCCGGGATCTCCGTCCGCGGCCAGACGGTCAGCGAGACGGTCCTGCGCGAGCCGGAAGACGCCCTCGACTTCGCGGCCTGGGACCTGATCGTCGAGCGAGGGGATGAGTAGGGTCGCTCGCGTGATATATTTGCCACAGTCACCCTTGCGTGACGGCGGGGCCGGGCCAATCTAGTAGTCACACCCTCAACGTGGTTTTCGAAGGATGCAGACGAGTTTGGCGCGCGATCCCTATCAGGAGCTGGGCGTTTCCCGCACGGCCAGCGCGGACGAGATCCGCAAGGCGTTCCGCAAGCTCGCCAAGGCGAACCATCCGGACACCAACCCGAACAACAAGGCGGCGGAGGAGCGCTTCAAGAAGGCGAGCGCGGCGTTCGACATCGTGGGCGATCCGGACAAGCGCAAGAAATTCGACGCCGGGGCGATCGACGCCGATGGTCGTGAGAGCTTTGGGGGAGGGTTCGGACGCGGCGCGCCGTTCGGCGCGGGGCAACCGGGCGGACGCGGGCCGTCTCGGGCCGAGACGTTTGAAGGCGCGGACCTTGGCGACATCCTGGGCGAGATGTTCGGGAGCGGACGCGGCGCGAGGCCTGGGGCCGGCGGCGGGCCAAGCGGCGGCTTCGGCGGCTTTTCCCCCCGCGGGTCGGATGTGCGCGCCAAGCTGGAGGTCGATCTTGTCGACGCCATTCGCGGCGGCAAGCAGCGGATCGCCTTTTCGGACGGACGCACCATCGACGTAACCATCCCCAAGGGCGCGCAGGACGGGCAGACCCTGCGCCTGAAGGGCCAGGGCGGGCCCGGCCGGGGCGGGGCGGGCGACGCCTTTATCGAATTGGCGATCCAGCCTCACCCGATCTATCGCCGGGAGGGCGCCGACTTGGTGATGGACCTGCCGGTCGCCTTCTACGACGCCGTGCTCGGCGGGAAGGTCGAGGCGCCGACGCCCGACGGGCCGGTGACGCTGACCGTGCCAAAGGCCGCCAACACGGGCACGCGCCTGCGGTTGAAGGGGCGAGGCCTTGCCGACGCCAAGGGCCAACGCGGCGACCTTTTCGCCCGGCTGGTGGTGACGTTGCCGGATACGCCGGACGCCGCGCTGGACGCTTTCGCCGAGCAACAACGGCGCGAGCGACCCTATTCACCGAAGCGGCGCTAGGTTCTCCGCGAACGTCCGGTAAGATCGCGTTCAGCCGAGGTTCAGTCGGCGGAGGGCAGTATTGTCGTCAAGATGAAGTGGATGCTCGCCCTCACCGCCGTCTTCGCGGCCGCCGTCGCGCCGCTGGCCGCCGCGGCGCAGGACAGCCGGCCCGTGTTCGGCGCCGGGCGGGGCGACCAGGACCAGGCGCGTGAAGGCGTCCGCTCGGGGCGCCAGGTGCCCCTGTCGCGCGTTCTGGACATGCTGCGGTCGCGCTATCCCGGCCGGCACCTGAACACCAGCCTGGGGGACGCAGGCGGGCGGCCTGCCTACTTCGTCCAGTGGCAGATGGAGAGTGGCCGGGTGGTCGTGTTTGTGGTCGACGCCGAAAGTGGTCAGGTCATCGGCCGCCAGGGCGGTTGAGTTTTCTTTTCTAACCAGGGAAGGGACGCCCGTTGCGCATCCTGCTTGTCGAAGACGATCCGGACCTGTCGCGTCAACTCAAGCTGGCGCTGGCCGACGCCGGCTATGCGGTCGATCACGCGCCCGACGGCGAGGAAGCGCAGTTCCTGGGCGAGACCGAGCCCTATGATGCGGTGATCCTGGATCTGGGCCTGCCGAAGGTTGACGGGGTATCGGTGCTGGAACGGTGGCGGCGCGAGGGCATGGCGACGCCCGTGCTGATCCTCACGGCCCGCAGCGCCTGGAGCGAGAAGGTGGCCGGGTTCGACGCCGGCGCCGACGACTACCTGACCAAGCCGTTCCATACCGAGGAATTGTTGGCCCGCCTGCGCGCCCTACTGCGACGCTCGGCTGGCCATGCGAGCCCAAGCCTGGCGTGCGGCGGCCTGCGGCTGGACCCCCGCGCCGCGCGGGCCAGCGTCAACGGCGAGCCGCTGCGGCTGACGTCGCTGGAGTATCGGCTGCTGCACTATCTGATTATGCACCAGGGCCGCGTGATCAGCCGAACCGAGCTGGTGGAGCATCTCTACGACCAGGATTTCGACCGGGATTCAAACACCATCGAGGTGTTTATCGGCCGGGTGCGGAAGAAGATCGGGCCGGACCGGATCGAGACCGTGCGCGGACTCGGCTACCGGCTGACCCC
>JANPKX010000529.1:0-6806 GCA_031426235.1 Alphaproteobacteria bacterium
CAGGCTTGCAGAGGCCGCGCAGACCAGGCCGGCCGACCTGCTGGCGGCCGACGGCTATCTCTTTGCCGCGCCAGAGAACTTGGGCGCCCTATCCGGCCAAATGAAGGAATTCCTGGATCGGACCTACTACGAGGTCCTGGACGCTCTCAACGGCCGCCCCTACGGCCTCATGATCGCAGCCGGCAGCGATGGAACGGGGGCAGAGCGACAGTTCCGCCGGATCGCGACGGGCTGGCGTCTCCGGCTCGTCGCCGACCCGATCATCCTTGTCACGCAGGCGCAGAGCGCCGAAGCGATCGCCGCGCGCAAGTCGCCCGGCGACGCGGCGCTGGCGCCCTGCAGGGAGCTCGGCGCGGCGCTGTCTGCAGGCCTGGCCCTGGGCGTATTCTGAAGCCTCACCGATCGCGGCGCGGCGGGCTGATCGCGAAGACACTATCGTCTCCCACGACCGTGATCGCGGGGCGTTCTGCGGGGCGGGCGGCCATCAAGGCGTCGACGACGCTTGCGATGTCCGTCCTGGTGTCTGCGTTGGTCGGCTTGGGCTTGTCGTTCATGGGCGCCCTAAAGCCGGACGAGTGGGAAAGTTCCGATCTCTGCTCGTGCAATTGCCCGAGAAGCCGTCGGGCAACGCTTGGCAACCTCCCGGATTCGAGGGGTCTTGCGAAAACAGGCCTGGGTTGTTCGACGAACCGATCGGTCTAGGTTAGAATTTCAGTAACTTAGGCGTAAAGGGGCGGGGGCGTGCCCAATCTGGTCAACGGACTTGGGGGGGCGGTCGGCTTCGGCGAGGGCTTCCTCCCGCGGAACGACGACGGTTCGTCCGCAGCGATCAACATCACCTCGATCTTCGGCGGCTCCGGGCTGAATTTCTTCGGCACGTCGTACACGACGCTCTACGTCAACAATAACGGCAACATCACCTTCGGCGGGCCACTCAGCGCGTACATCGCCGCACCCATCGGTGGCGGGGGACTCGTCCGACCGATCATCGCCGCCTACTGGTTCGACATCGATACCCGAGGCGGAGTGGACACCGCCTCGCCCGGCGGCACGTCGACAGGCTCGAACCTCGTCTACTACGACCTCGACACGACCAGCCGCATCTTCACGGCCACCTGGGACGACGTCGGCTACTACAGCGGCTACATCGGCGCACCCAACGCCTTCCAGATTCGCCTGATCGACATGGGCGGCGGCAACTTCGACATCGACTTCATCTACGAGGTCATCAACCGCTCGTTGTCTGACACGAACTCAGACCCGGGGGAGGCGCCGCGGGCGGGCTATTCGCCGGGAACGGGGATCGGGTACGAGATCGCCAACTCTGGCGACTTCACCACTGCCCTGATCCTGGATACCGCACCCGGCAACACCGGCGTCCCTGGCTATTGGCACTTCGAGGTCCGTGGCGGCGCCGTGTTGGGCGGGGCCGCGCCCCCGCCGACGACACCCCCTCGGCCGATCGATTTCGAGGTTCTCGGCGCGGGGCTCCGCCATGAAGGCGATGCTGGCGTGACCCCGATCGACTTCACCATCCGACGCGGTGGCGGCGACCTCAGCCAGGAGTCGGTCGTTCATTGGCGCATCGTCGTCGAGGATCCCGCCGATCTGGTGCCCGGCCAGGCGCTGGAGGGCACGGTCGTCTTCGGAGCCGGGGTGTCCAGCATCGTCGTGCCCGTGGCGGCCGCCGGCGATCGGATGTTCGAAGGCGACGACATGGTCCGTTTTCAGCTCACCCAGGTGAGTTTCGGCGCGGAGGTGTGGGAGCCCGGGGTCGAGGGCGCCGTCATCATCGTCAACGACGACCCCGCCACCAGCTTCGCCTTTTCAGGTCCCCAGGTGCGGGCCGAGGGCCAGGCCGGGACGACGGCGTTCGACTTCGTCGTGCTGCGCAGCGGGGACGTCACTGCGGCCTCGACCGTCACCTGGCGACTGAACGACGGCACGGCCGACAGCCTGGACCTGGCGCCGGATCAGCCACGCAGCGGCGTGGTCACGTTCGACATCGGCCAGACCATGGCGACGATCCAGGTGCTGGTCAGCGGCGACACCCGCGCCGAACTGGATGAGACCTTCACCCTTAGCCTCACGTCGGCCACCACGCGAAGGCTGGTGTCACCGCTGAACGTCACGACAGAGGGCCGCATCCTCGATGACGACGTCCGCCAGAGTCTGCTGGTGGCCAACCCGACCGCGATTGTCCTGCCGGAAGGCGATACCGGATCGGTGGCGTTCAATTTCACGATCCTGAGGGTCGGCGATGCGAGCGCGGCGGTCGACCTGCCCTATGCGCTGGTCCTGCCCTCGGTGAACGGCGTCAGCGCCGGCGAAATTCTGTCAGGGCTGACCGGCACGGTGTCGTTCGGCATCGGCGCGACCCAGGCGACCCTGACCGTGGTGGGGGCCGGCGATGTCTCGCCGGAAGAGAACGAGACCTTCCTGGTCGATATCGGCGGCACGCCGGGATTGAACGCGCTGCGGCTCACCGGCGTGGTGATGAACGACGACAAGATGGCGGCGCTGGCATTCGTCCCGGCTGAAGCCCCCTTGGCTACCGTGGCCGCCGCCGGCCCCGAGGTCTCCAGCTTCCTGCAACAGCTTGCGGGTGGCGGGCTCTGGTCCGACGCAGGGCTGATCTGATGCGAGTCGGAGCGGGGGGACGCCGGCGACGACTTCTGGCGGGCTGTGCGCTGGCCGGCGTGATTGCGGCTCCGATGACGGCGAATGCGCAGCTGGTCGAGGGAAGCGCCGCGCTCTTCAACGCGGGCGGTCGAGCGCCGACGATCGTCCAGACAGCCCGGGTCACCGACGTGGTGCTGGACGCGCCGCGAACCATCCTCAACTGGTCCAGCTACAACCTGAGCGCCGACCAGACGGTGGTCTATCGCTTCCAGGACGCCAGTTGGATCGTGTTGAACCGGGTGTCGGGCGCTGCCAGCATCGACGGTCAGGTCGAGGCCCTGGTGGGCGCCAGCCGTAACGCCGGCAACGTCTGGTTTCAGGCGCCCGGCGGGGTGATCTTCGGCGCCAACGCCAGGGTCAACGTCGGGGGCCTGCTGGCGACCACCGGCGCGATCACCCAGGCAGGGTTTCTGGATACGACCAATCTGCGGTTCACCGCCAGCGGGGCCGCGGCGCCCGTTCGGGTTCGCGGCGGGGCGGAAATCAAGGGCGGGGGCGGCGCGGTGGCCCTGATCGCCAGCAACGTCTCCACCGATCCGGGCGCCGTGATCAGCGGCGGGTCCAGCCTGGCCTACGGCGCGGCCAACGAGTTCACCGTGCGCTTCGGGGCCCAGCCCGGGGGACTGGATCTGCTGGACTTCGTCGTTCCCGTTGGCGGCGGCACAGCCTCGGCGACACCGCTGTCGCTGCTCGCGCAGAGCGCCGGCGGCAGCGTCCTCCTGGCGGTGGTCAGCCGCGCCGATGTCGCCAGCGCCGTCATCAATGCGCCTGGCCTGATCGCCGCCGTCTCGGCCACCACGGATCGGGGCGACATCATCCTTGCCGCCGGCGTCGATGTGCTGAACCGCCAGCCGGGAACGGTGCGGACGAACGCCGTGACCGAAACGGCAGCGTCCTTTGGCGTCGTAACGGCCCAGCGCGACATCCTGGGCGGGTTCGGATCCCCAACCGCATTGACCGCAGCCGCGCTGTCCTCGGGGCGCGACCTCGGCGTTTCCGCGGCCAGCCTGGACCTCGGCGCCGTCAATGCCGGACGGACACTCGTGCTGGACGCCGGGCGCGGCATCACCTTGCGCGGCGGAGCATCTTCGGGCGGCGCCGCCACCCTGCGCACCGCTGGGGGCCTGAATGTCTCCGGTGGTGCGATCAACGCCATCGGCCGCTTGCAGCTGGACGTCGGGACGGTCTCGGCCGGGCGCCTGAGTTCGGGCCGCAGCGTCATCATCAACGCCAGCGGAGCCGGCAGCGGCGCGGCGGCCGCGATTGATGTGGGAACCGTCACGGCCAGCGACGACGTCCTGTTCACCGCGTCAAACGCCGCCGGCGGCATCGTCCTGGGAGCCGTCAGCCTGACTGGCTCGGGAGCGGACGAGGCCCCATCGGGTCGCACGCTCTCGCTGATCGCGAGGGGTGCGCAAGGGGACGTCGCCTACGGCGGCGCCACCGGGTCCGCGCTCTCGGGGGCGACCAACGTCATCCTGTCCGCGGGGCGCGACGTCACGGCGAACGTCAACGGCTTGCTGCGGCTCAACAGCGGCGTGGCGGGGCGCAACCTGACGATCCGCGCCGGCGATCTTGACCTTCTGGGGCCGGTCACGGCGGCCAACCTGCGGGTCGAGTCCCGGATCGGGAGCATGGTGCTGGGCGGCGCGCCGGCCAGCGGCGCGGCGCGGGCGGCGCTGGCGGCCGACCTGGAGCCAGCTTTGCGCATTTCCGACGCCGAGTTTCAGCGGATCAGCGTCACGGGCGAGGCCAGCTTCTATGCCGGCTCGACGATCGACATGTCGCGCGGCGACATGACGGTCCTGGACCTGAGGGTGAACCCGGTCCGAATCCCGCGCCTGCTGCTGGCCGCCGGGCGCGCCAGCGACATCCTGGTGACAGGAACCCTGGCGCCGGACATCCCGGGCGGGACCTTGACGGTTGGCGAGAGCGACGCGGCATCGCCGTGGCGACCGGCGCGCATCCTGGTGACCGGAACCCTTGGCTTCGCCCTGGGCTCGCCTCTGGCCGGCTTCTCCGACGTGCGGCCCTTCGACGAGGTGAGCCTGAACGCCGTCCGCGACGTCATTCTCGGCTCGTCCCGCTTCGTGGCGCTGGTCGCAACCGCGGCGCCGGGCGACATCAACATCTCGGCCAATCGACCCGCGGGCGTTGCGCCCACCGCGGACGAGCGCGACCGGGTGTTCCTGACCGCCGGACGTCTGGGCCTGTCCGCCTCCGAGCGGATCGTGCAGCAGAACACCGGCACCGTGGCCGTGCCCAACGGGATCCTGATCACCAGCGCGACGGCGACATCGGGGTTGGCCGTGACGCCGGCCCGGGTGGTCGACCTGTTCGGCATCTTCCGCGACGCCAGCGGCGCCTTCCGACCTGGCTTCTCGCCGGTCGTTCGGTCCGGGGGCGCGACGTCCCCAATCATCCGCTTCAACGGCTGCGATGTCGCCGACACGGGCTGCGGCCTCCAAGGCGCCAATCCGCGCCGCCTGATCAAGGTCGAGGACCTCGACGTCCTGAACCCCGGATCGTCGGATGGCCTGTTCACCCTGCCGCCCGAACCCCCGGTCCTCACCTTCGCCCAGCCGGAGCCCGACGCGATCGTCACCGACCCGGTTATGCTGGGCAGCGGAAGCGACGAAGTCTGGCGCCAGAAGCGTAAGAGCCGCTGACGGCCCGCCTCCAAAGGTGGCGCTTAGGACGAGCGGCGCCTTAACCTCCCGGCGTCCTGGAGGAATCGCATGTCCTGGCTCAGCACGGCGCCGCTGGCGGTTGTCGGTCTTGTGATGTTTGCTCTGCTCTTCGTGGGTCTGGAGGTCGGATATCGTATGCCTGGCTGGTTGCGGCGACTTCGCCGCCGGGCGACCGAAGCGTCCAGCGGCTCTCCCGAACTTCTGGTGTCCGCGGTTCTCGGTCTTCTGGCCCTGCTGCTTGGCTTCACATTCTCGCGGGCGCTGAGCCGGTTCGAAGCGCGGCGCGACCTCGTCCTGCAGGAAACCAACGCGATCGGCACCACATGGCTGCGGTCACAGATCCTGGTCGAACCGCTTAAGTCCCAGGTGGGCGACGCGCTCACGCGGTACGCCGAGGCCCGCCTCGACTGGTCGAACGCCGAAAGCGGCAAGGCCGACCTGAAACCCACTCTGGCCGGTCAGCAGGCGCTATGGACCCTGACCGGCGAAGCGGTCCGCGGAGACCCTTCGGCGCAGCTTTCGCGCGCCTTGATGGACGCCATGAACGAGAGCTTCGACCTGGCCGCGGCCCGCCTCGCCTCGCGCTCCACCACCATCCCGGGCCGGGTCTTCGACATGCTGCTGCTCTATTCCGCCTTGTCCATGGCGACCCTGGGCTACGTCTTGGCCAGCGGGGGGCGCAGACATCGCATGGTCACCACCCTCGTAATGGTGCTGCTCACCTTGTCTCTGACCATCATCCTCGACATCGATCGCCCACTGAACGGCGCGATCAAGGTGTCCCAGCAGCCGCTCGAAGCGCTGGTCACGTCCATGAGGTCGCAGGCCGCAGCTGTCCTTCCCCCCGGGCGATGAAGCCTCCTACCCCACGAAGATGCTGGTGGGCAGCAAGCTGGACATCGAAACGCCCACCAGAACGACCGTGCCGCCGCTCATCACAATCATGGTGTCGGCACCCGACGACATCACCTGGAAACTGGTCCCGGCATCCAGCTGCACGCGATCGCCTTCGCCCACATTGAAGTCGAGCACCCGGTCCATCCCGGCATCACTGAACGAGTGAAAGATGTCCGCCCCCGCCCCACCGGTCATGGTGTCGCTGTCGCGGTCGCCGGAGACGAAATCATTACCCGCCCCGCCGGTCAGGCTGTCGTTGCCTTGGCCTCCACGCACGATGTCATTACCATCGCCGCCATTGGCCGTATCGTCGCCAAGGTTGCCGTAGACCAGGTCCGCGCCGCTGTCGCCGCTCAGCCGGTCGTTGTCCTTGCCGCCCACCACCCAGTCGTCGCCCAGCCCGCCCGAGGCGGTGTCGGCGCCCTGATTGCCGTTGATGTCGTCGAAACCGGAGCCCCCGACCAGGCTGTCGGTTCCCTCCTCGCCACGCAGGTAGTTGGTGCCCGACCCGCCGTCGATGGTGTCCGCGCCGAGGCC
>JANPKX010000530.1:0-6245 GCA_031426235.1 Alphaproteobacteria bacterium
GGGTCCTGGACGGCGACCTGGACGCTTTTATGGGCGCGGCCCTGGCGCAGCGTGTGGGTGCGACCCGGGACGCGTAGGTTTTCCCTCCCCTTCATGGGGAGGGACAGACCGCGCAGCGGTCAGGGTGGGGAAGGGTGGGCCAGGATGCGGAGAACGGTGCTTAGCCCTGAGTTCCCCACCCTGCGCGCCTGCGGCGCGCTGTCCCTCCCCATGAAGGGGAGGGAAACCTACTCTGCCGCGACCACGCTCAGCGGCTGCTGATCGACGACCGGGGCGGGGACCAGCATCAGGCTGCGGCCCTCGAAGTGGGCGCCGGCCTCCATGGACAATTCGGTGTGGCTGATGTCGCCATCGACGCGGGCAGTGGCCCAGAGGCGAACCTGGCGGGCGCAGATCGTGCCGGTGACGCGGCCGCGGATTTCGAGGCTGTCGGCCTGGATCGTGCCGGTGACGGCGCCGGTCTCGCCGACCGTGAGTTGGCCGGCCTTGACGTCGCCCTCGACCGCGCCATCCAGGTGAAGGTCGCCAGGCGTGGTCAGGTCGCCTCGGATGACGACGCCTTCGGCAATCAGGGAGGCCACCGTAATACGGCGGGGGGTATGGGAAAGCTCGGTGGGCTCTGAGCCCCTAGTCGCCTTGGAGAACATACTGACCGGCCTTGAGGAAACGGCCCGGGTTCTGGGCCCGACCGTTCACCCATACCTCATAGTGAAGGTGTGTCCCAGTGGAGCGGCCCGTCGAGCCCATGCCCGCGATCCGTTGGCCCACGGCCACCCGCTGTCCCGGCCGGACGGCGATCGAGGACAGGTGCGCATAGCGGGTCTTCAAACCCCGACCGTGATCGATCTCGACCACGTTGCCGTAGCCCGAGCGGCCGCCCGTATAGGCCACGACGCCCGGCCCGGTCGCATAGATGGCCTGGGCGTAGCCGCCGGTGAAATCCAGGCCCGAATGGTAGGCCGGCCGCCGCGTGAAGGGATCGAACCGCACGCCGAATCCGCTGGACTGGGAGCCGTTGCTCGTCGGCCGCGCCAGGGGCAGTTCGCGTGCCGCCTCACCCAGGGACTGGGCCTCGTTCATGTCGCGGGCGACACGCTGGATGCGGGCGGCGAAATCCTCATCGACGTCGAGGACCGCGGCGAGGGCGCGCGGATCCTTGGATTCGATCAGCGGGCCGCCCAGGGATCCGCCGCGATCCACGAAGGCCGACGGGGACAGACCGGCCATGCGGAACGCCAGGCGCACCCGGTCCGCGCGGCTCTTGGCGAAGCTGTCGGCGGCGTCGAGGAGCTGTTCCTGGCCGACGCGGACCATCTCGATGCGGCGGGACGGTCCGGCGTCGCTTTGGGCCAATGCTCGGCTGATCGCTGGCGTAAGGGCCTCCGCCGCCCCGGGTGCGCCCTTCATGTCGGTGAGCAGGATGGCCAGTGCGGCGTGCCGGCTCTCGATCGAGGCCGCGACATTCGTCGTTGCGCCCGAGGCCGCGTTGAGGCGGGCCATGGCGCTGTCGAGCCGGGCCTGGCGGTCGGCCACATAGCGCTCGGACTGGGCCTTGAGCTTGGCGATCTCGCGGTCGGCGGTCGAGGCGCTCATCAGGCTCACGAGCATCGCAGCCGTACAGACACCCGTCCACAGAGACGCCGCGCCAATGCCGCCGGCCACTATCATCTGCTTGCGGGTGGTCAGGACGAAGGCGCGCATGGCGCCGCCGGAGCGCACATAGAGGTGACGTTCCGGGAACAGTCCCTCGATCGCGTGCGCAAGCTTGCGCAGTCGTTCCATGCCGATCACGGAAGTCCCCAAACCCGACGCCCAGAGGCCGGTATGCGACAACTTGGCCGTAGCAGGCAAGTCCGTTAACGCCCGGTTAAGCATCTCCGCGCGGATGCCCGGTGCGTGATCATCGTTCAGCGGCATGAAGGTGTCGTCAGAGCGCCTGTACGGCCGCCAGGACGGCCTCCGCGTGGCCCGGCACGCGGACCTTCCTCCAAGTCCGCACGACGTGGCCATTGCGGATCAGGAACGTCGAGCGGTCGATGCCCATGTATTTGCGGCCATAGAGCGACTTCTCGACCCACGACCCATAGGCGGCGATCACAACGCCCTCCGGATCAGAGGCGAGCGGGACATTGAGGCTGTACTTGGCGGTAAACTTCGCATGGCTGGCGAGGCTGTCCTTGGAGACCCCGACCACCGTCGCGCCCAGCCGGGCGAACTCAGGAGCCAGGTCGGTGAAGGCCTGCGCCTCCTTGGTGCATCCGCTCGTGTCGTCCTTCGGGTAGAAAAAAAGCACCAGGACGCGTCCGGCGAAGTCGGAGAGCCGGATGGGGCCGCCGGCCGCATCCAGCGTGAAGTCGGGCGCGGCGGCGCCGTCGGTGATGTCGCTCATGGCAGCACTCCGTTTCTTTGACCGTCGCGACCTCCTCGAGAGGAAGATCAGACCGGCCTTACCAGGACGATCTTCTTGCCGACCTGAATCTTGAAGACGCCGACCTCGGAATCGACGTCGCCATAGTTCTGAATGGCTTTCGGATCAGAGACTCGCTGGCCGTTGATGCTGACGCCATTGCCCTCGATCTTGCGCCGCGCGTCCGAGAGCGAGGTCGCCAGCCCGGAAGCCAGGACGAGGTGCGCGTTCGAGGGGCCCCGCTCGAAGTCAGCCCTTGCGATCTCCAGCGTCGGCATGTCGGAAGAGACGCCGCCCTGCTGGAAGGCGACGCTCGCCGCCGTTTCAGCCGCCCGGGCCGCGTCGGGCCCGTGCAGCAGGGTCGTGGCGGCGTTGGCCAGCACCGTCTTGGCCGCGTTGATCTCGGCCCCGGGCAGGGCCTCCAGCCCGGCTATCTCTTCCAGAGGCAGGTTGGTGAACAGCCGCATGAAGCGCCCGACATCAGCGTCCTCGGTGTTGCGCCAGAACTGCCAGTAATCGAAGGGGCTGCGCATGTCGGCGTTGAGCCACACGGCGCCGCCGACGCTCTTGCCCATCTTCTGGCCTGAGGCCGTGGAGAGCAGGGGGGTGGTGAGTCCGAAGGCGGGCTTCTGGTCGACCCGCCGGATCAGTTCGACGCCGTTGACAATATTGCCCCACTGATCCGAGCCGCCCATCTGCAGCAGGCAGCCATGGCTGCGCTCCAGCTCCAGGAAATCCACCGACTGCATCAGCATGTAGTTGAATTCGAGGAAGGTCATCGGCTGTTCGCGGTCGAGCCGCGCCTTGACGCTGTCGAAGGCCAGCATTCGATTGATCGTGAAGTGGACGCCGAAGTCGCGCAGGAACTGGACGTAGCCGTACTTCGAAAGCCAGACGTCGTTGTCGACCAGCACCGCGTCGGTCGGACCGTCGCCGAAGGTCAGGAACTTGGCGAACGTGCCCTTGATGGTGGCGATGTTGGCCTGGATCTGATCGTGGGTCAGCAGGGGGCGCTGGCCGTCCTTGTCCGTCGGGTCGCCGATCTTGGTGGTGCCCCCGCCCATCAGCACGATGGGCTTGTGGCCGGCCTGCTGCAGACGGCGCAGCATCATGATCTGGATCAGGTGGCCGACGTGCAGGCTGGAGGCCGTGGCGTCGAAGCCGATGTAGGCCGTGACAACCCCTGAGGTCGCGGCGGTATCGAGTTCGACCGGGTGGGTGATCTGGTGGATGTAGCCGCGCCCCTGCATGGTGCGCAGGAACTCGGACTTGAAGGCGGCTTGCGTCATCGGAAGTCTCGGTTTGAACGCCAGCGCTTCTCGTGGAAACCGCGCCGGCCGGGGAGGGCAGGCGCGAGGAATCGACGCCTGCAGCTAGGGCAGGCGGTGATAGAGGCCGGTGCGGGCGGCGGAACCGATCATGGCGGGCTGGCTACATCGCCGAGGTCGTGGCAGTCAAGGCGCATGCGCGTGCTGGGATTCATGACGGGCACCTCGCTCGACGCGGTGGACATGGCGGTGCTGGACACCGACGGTCGCCGCATCGAGGCGTTCGGACCCGCGGGCGAGCGCAGGCTCAGCGACGCCACGCGCGACGTGGTGCTGGAGGCCACGTGGCAGGCGCTGGCCTGGCCGCGCGGGGCCCCCGAGCCACCGATTTTTCACCATGCCGGGCAGATGGTCGCCGAGGAGCACTTCGTCGCTGCGGAGGCCTTCCTTCTGGAACACGGGCTGTCGTGGCCCGACATCGACCTGATCGGCATGCACGGTCAGACCGTGTTGCACGAACGTCCGAAAGACGGCGATCCGGGGCGCACGGTGCAGCTGGGCGACGCGGCGATGCTGGCGAGACTCACGGGCCGCCCGGTGGCCTGCGAATTCCGGGCCGCCGACATGGCGGCCGGCGGGGAGGGCGCGCCGCTGGCCCCAATCTACCATCTGGCCCGCGCGCGGGCGTCAGGCCTGGCAGCGCCGCTGGCGGTGATGAACGTCGGCGGGGTGGCGAACGTCACCTTCTGGACCGACGCAGACGACATCTCCGCCTTCGACGCCGGTCCCGGCAACGGGATGATCGACCTGCTGGTCCAGGACCGGGGCGCCGGTCGCTATGACGTCGGCGGCAAATACGCCAGCGTCGGGCGCGCCGACGAAGGCCTGGTCCGAGCCCTGATGGCGCACCCCTATTTCCTGGCTCCGCCGCCCAAGTCTCTTGACCGGTACGACTTCTCCCTTGCGCCGCTGGCGGGCCTGAAGCTCGAGGACGCCGCCGCAACCCTGGTCGCGTTCATGGCTGAGGCTGTGAAGCTGGCTTTCAATGGCCTGGAGCCGCCACCCGCCGAGGTGATCGTCACCGGCGGGGGGCGGCACAATCCGGAAATCATGAAGGCGCTGCGCGCGCGCCTGACCATCCCCGTGACGCCAGCGGAAGACCATGGCTGGCGCGGCGACGCGATTGAGGCCGAAGCCTTCGCCTATCTGGCCGCCCGCACCTGGGCCGGCCTGCCGATCTCGTTCCCGAAGACCACAGGCGTGCCGGCCCCGATGACCGGGGGGCGGATCGTGAAGCCCTGACGCTGCGGCAGACTTGTCTTTCAAACGCCCGTTCGGCAGGCTGAACGTCGATCATCTGACGGAGACTGACCATGGCCGACGATCTGGGGTTCGATCCGAACGCCTTGCGCGAGAAGTACCGGGCCGAACGGGACAAACGGCTGCGGGCCGACGCCAACGAGCAGTATGTCGAGATCGCCGGGCAGTTCGCGCACTACCTGGAAGACCCGTACGTCGAGCGGCTTGAGCGCGCGCCGCTGAGCGACGAGGTCGAGGTGGTGGTGGTCGGCGGCGGCTTTGGCGGCCAATTGGCGGCGGCGCGGCTGCGCGAAGCCGGCATCGACGATATCCGCATCATTGAGAAGGGCGGCGACTTCGGCGGCACCTGGTACTGGAACCGCTACCCCGGCGCGGCTTGCGATATTGAGAGCTACATCTATCTCCCGCTGCTGGAAGAGGTCGGCTACCTGCCCGTCGAGAAGTATTCCCGCGCGCCGGAGATCCTGCGCCACAGCCGCGCCATCGGCGAGAAGTTTGACCTCTACCGCGCCGCCCTGTTCCAGACCGAAGTCACCGAGATGCGCTGGGACGAGGACGCCGCGCGCTGGACGGTCAGGACCAATCGCGGCGATGCGCTGAAGGCGCGGTTCGTCGTGATGGCCAACGGCCCGCTCCACCGGCCGAAGCTGCCGGGCATCCCGGGCGTCGAGGGGTTCAAAGGCCACAGCTTCCACACCAGCCGCTGGGATTATGACTATACCGGCGGCGACTCGAACGGCGGCCTCACGGGCCTGAAGGACAAGCGCGTGGCCATCATCGGCACGGGCGCGACGGCGGTCCAGTGCGTGCCGCACCTGGGCGAGTGGGCCAAGGAACTGTTCGTCTTCCAGCGCACGCCGTCGTCCATCGACGTGCGCAACAACACGCCGACGGACCCCAAATGGGCCGAGAGCCTGGAGCCCGGCTGGCAGCAGTACCGGATGGATAATTTCAACACGCTGGTGTCCGGCGGCTTCGCCAAGGAGGACCTGGTCCAGGACGGCTGGACCGACATCATCGGCAACATCCTGCTGCTGGCGCGCAAGAAGATGGAGGCCGGCGAGGTGGTGGAAAACCCCGCCGCGCTGATGCAGTTGGCCGACTTCAAGAAGATGGAACAGGTCCGCGCCCGGGTGGACGCCGTCGTGGCTGATCCCGAAACCGCCGAGGCGCTGAAGCCCTGGTACAACCAGTTCTGCAAGCGGCCCTGTTTCCACGACGAATACCTGGCCGCCTTCAACCGTCCGAAC
>JANPKX010000531.1:0-3487 GCA_031426235.1 Alphaproteobacteria bacterium
CGGGTTGATGTGCCACTTGGTCTTCTTGGTGATCAGGCCTTCCGGGATCACCTCCAGGACGTAGGGCTTGATCACGCCTTCCAGGCGCTTCGGCGTGGCGATATGCAGGCCCAGGCGCTTCTTGTGCTGGGTGGAGACGACGATCTGCAGGATCTCCACCGGACGGCCGTCCTCGTAGCGGACGGTGACCTGGCTCTTGGCGTCGGGCTCGAGCACGGCGCACTCGCCGGAGTGGCGCACATCGGCCAGCTTCTTGAGGATATCGTGGCTGTACTGCAGGGTCGCCGGCATCAGAGCCGGGGTCTCGTCGCAGGCGTAGCCGAACATGATGCCCTGGTCGCCCGCGCCTTCGTCCTTGCCGTCGGCGGCGTCGACGCCCTGGGCGATGTGGGCGGACTGCTCGTGCAGGTAGCAGGCGTACTTGGCTTTGTTCCAGTGAAAACCCTTCTGCTCGTAGCCGATGTCCTTGATCGCGGCGCGGACCTTGGGCTCAAGCGAGCGCACGATCTCCTTGGTGAGCGCCTTGTTCTCGGACTTGGAGCCGCCCGGCTTTCCGGCCCGCACTTCGCCGGCCAGGACGATCCGGTTTGTGGTCACCAGGGTCTCGCAAGCCACGCGCGCCTCGGGCTGGGCCGCCAGGAAGGCGTCGACCACGGTATCGGAGATGCGGTCGGCGACCTTGTCGGGATGGCCTTCGGATACGCTTTCGCTCGTGAAGATGTAGCTGGAACGGCTCAAGTTCGAACTCCGGGGAGATGAGGATCAGGCGCGATGGCGACAGTAGCCGAGAGCCTATAAAGAAATCCTTATGTGATGCCAACCCGCGGCAAGCCCTGATCGGGACCACTGCGCGGGCGACGGCGCCGACCTGCAAACCCGGCGCCAGCCGACAGGATCAGGAACGCCGCGAAGGGCGCGTCGCCGAGCCGACTGTAGAGCGTCGGGGCGCCGGGTGGCGGCAGGCGGGCATCGATCACGCCCTCGCGTCCGAGGCTCAGCCGCTTTCCGGGCATGATGCGTCCCTGGGCGTCGATCACGGCGGAAACGCCCGTCGGGGTCGCGCGGATGATGGGCAGTCCCTGCTCGATGGCGCGATAGCTGGCGATGTTCAGGTGCTGCCAGGGTCCGCTGGTGGCCCCGAACCAGGCGTCATTGGAGACGTTGAGTATCCAGGACGGACGATCGCCCTGCGCCGCAAGGCCCGGGAAGAGCGCCTCGTAGCAGATCAACGGCTGCACAGGCGGAACACCCTCAGCCCGCATCGGACGGGGCGGCGGCCCAGGCGTGAAGTCGTCCGGCATGTGCACCAGCGCGCGCAGGCCCAACCGGCCGGCCAGATCGCCGAAGGGCAGGAACTCGCCGAAAGGCACCAGGCGGTGCTTGTCATAGACCCCCGTGACCCGAAGCCCGTCAGGCTCACGCCGGAGGGCGAGCAAGGTGTTGAAGTATCGGTAAGCGCCGTTCGCGCCCGCCTCGGCGCGGTTGGCGCCCATCAACAGGGTCTGCCCTGGCTGGACGGCGTCCCTGAGGCGGCGACCGTAGATCGGGTCCGCCAGAAGATCGTTGATCACGGCCGGCAGGGCGCCCTCAGGCCAGATCACGATGTCGGCAGGCGGCGGGTTTCCCCGGGCCGGCTGGGCGGACAGCCGCGCATAGGTGTCCAGGATGAGGTCCAGGTTTTCCGGCTTCCACTTGTCCTTCTGATCGATGTTCGCCTGGACGATCCGGATGGTGGGGGCGGCCTCGGCGGTGACCGGGCGCGCCGCGGCGAGGCGTCCTGCGCCGCCGGCGTAGAGGCTGGTCAGCACGATCCCCGCGCACACCATGGCGCCGGCCTGGGCGAGCCGCTGGATCGGCATCATCAGCAGCGCGGGCGTTGACGCAAGGGCGAGCGTCACCCAGGTCAGGCCGTAGGCGCCAAAGAGCGCCGCCGCCTGCGACGGCGCCGAGCCGGCGCGCCAGGTCTCGCCCGGCAGATTCCACGGAAAGCCCGTGAACACATGGCCCCGGAGCCATTCCACCCCTGCGAACACGCCGGCGAAGACCAGCACCTTCCAGGCTCCGCGGGGGCGGATCATGCGGTAGACCACGCCCGCCGCGCCCCAGAAGAGCGCGAGCCCGCCGCCCATCAGCACGACCGCGAATGGCGCCATCCATCCGTGAATTTCGGGCTCGACCAGAAAGGGTTCGGCAATCCACCAGGTCGAGACCCCGAAGTACCCGAGCCCCGCCAGCCAGCCCAGCACGAAGGCCGCGCGGCGGGGACGAGGTCCGGTGACCGTCTCGAGGCGCAGCAGTAGCAGGCTGTATCCCAGCAGACCCGCCAGCGCGCCAAAGGGCGGGTGGGCCAGGCCCGCGGCAAGTCCCCCCAGCAGGGCGGTCAACGGCCCGTACCAGGCGGGTCGGTTCACGGCGTCTCACGCCTCACGGGGCGACGCACCCGGACTCGCTTCACCTGGCGCGGCGACGCCGCCAGGACCTCGAAGCGGTACCCTTCGGGATGGTCGATGATCGCGCGACGCTGCGGCACGCGTCCGGCCAGCGCATTCACCAATCCGGCCACCGTCTCGATCTCCTCGTCAATGTCCTCCGGCGCCAGGTCCACGCCCTCGCCGATGGCCTGCTCCAGCTCCTCGAGGGGCGCCCGCCCGTCGGCGATCCAGCCGTCGTCGTCCTCCGTGACGGGCATGTAGGCTTGGTCGGCCTCGTCATCGTGTTCGTCCTCGATCTCGCCGACGAGGGACTCCAGAAGATCTTCCAGCGTCACCAGCCCGTCCACACCGCCGAACTCGTCGATCACCAGCGCCAGGTGAATGCGCTTGGCGCGCATGGTGGTCAGCAGCTGCGAGGCGGTCTGCGATGGCGGCACATAGAGCACTTCCCGCACCAGATTGTGCCGCCCCACCAGGACACGATCGTCGGCCTTGGGCTGGCGGGTCTTGCGGGCCAGCAGCTTGAACACGTCCTTGACGTGAACCACGCCCGCCGGCTCGTCCAGCGTCTCCTTGTAGACCGGCATGCGGCTGTGCTCGGCATCGACGAACCGGGCCACCAGCTCGGCGAAGCCGGAGCTCCGTTCTACGCCGACAATGTCGGCGCGCGGCGTCATCACGTCCTCCACGCGCAGGTCCTGGAATGCGCGCGCCTGGGTGACCAGCTCGGCCCCGTCCTCGGTCAGGACCTGGGGAATGTCGTCGGCGGCTTGTTCGGCGGTGCGGCGGAACATGTCGAACAGGCCCAGGAGCCCGCGGCGGGCTCCGGAGCCGCGTCGACTGGAGGGATCAGGGTCGGTCATGCTCTCCTTCGCCGGCCTCATAAGGGTCTGGAATACCCAGCCCGGCCAGCACCGCACGCTCAAGGTCTTCCATGACCTCGGCTTCATCATCGCTCATGTGGTCGTATCCGAGAAGATGCAGAACGCCATGGACCACCATGTGTTGCAGATGTGAGCCCAGCGGCTTGCCCTGATCGGTCGCTTCGCGGGCGC
>JANPKX010000532.1:0-1627 GCA_031426235.1 Alphaproteobacteria bacterium
GGTCGGGCAGATCATGGTGCAGTGGGCCCGGGCGATCGGCGCCGAGGTCATCGCCACGGTGGGCTCCGAGGCCAAGGCCCAGCGGGTGCGCGACCTGGGGGCCGCCCACGTGATCCTCTACGGCGAGCAGGACGTGGCGGCGGAGGTGCGGCGGATCACCGGCGGGGCCGGCGTGCCGGTGGCCTATGACAGCGTCGGCGCCGCCACTTTCGAGGGCAC
Source organism: Alphaproteobacteria bacterium (assembly GCA_031426235.1). Lineage (GTDB taxonomy): Bacteria > Pseudomonadota > Alphaproteobacteria > Caulobacterales > Caulobacteraceae > Phenylobacterium. Next base: position 220 of record JANPKX010000532.1, read on the forward strand.
CCTGGCCAGCCTTGCCCGACGGGGGACGTTCGTCAGCTTCGGCAACGCCTCGGGACCGGTCCCGCCGGTGCCGCCCCTGCGGCTCAGCCGCGGCGGCTCGCTCTATCTCACCCGGCCCACCCTCGGCGATTACGTGGCCGAGCCCGGCGAGCTGGACGGCAGCGCCGGCACCCTGTTCGAGATGATCAGCTCAGGCCAGGTGAAGATCGAGATCGGCCAGACCTTCCCTCTGGAGGACGCCCGCGCCGCCCACGAGGCGCTGGCGGCCCGAGACACCGTCGGGTCCACCCTGCTGATCCCCTGAGGCCGATGTTTCACGTGAAACATCGGCCCTGGAGAGGGTCAGGTGTTCATGGACTGGAAGAATTCTTCGTTGGTCTTGGAATTGCGCAGCTTGTCGAGCAGGAACTCAATGGCGTCCTGCGCCCCCATCGGGTTGAGGATGCGCCGCAGGATGTAGGTCTTCTGCAGGTGCTCCTTGGGGGTGATCAGCTCTTCCTTGCGGGTGCCGGACTTCAGGACGTCGATGGCGGGATAGATCCGCTTGTCCGCCACTTTCCGGTCGAGCACGATTTCCGAGTTACCGGTGCCCTTGAACTCTTCGAAGATCACTTCGTCCATCCGGCTGCCGGTATCGATCAGCGCCGTGGCGATGATGGTCAGCGAGCCGCCTTCCTCGATGTTCCGCGCCGCGCCGAAGAAGCGCTTGGGCCGCTGCAGGGCGTTGGCGTCGACACCGCCGGTCAGCACCTTGCCCGATGACGGCACCACGGTGTTGTAGGCGCGGCCGAGGCGGGTGACCGAGTCCAGCAGGATAACCACGTCGCGCTTGTGCTCCACCAGGCGCTTGGCCTTCTCGATCACCATCTCGGCGACCTGGACGTGGCGGGTGGCCGGCTCGTCGAAGGTGGAGGAGATGACCTCGCCCTTCACCGTGCGCTGCATGTCGGTGACTTCTTCCGGGCGCTCGTCGATCAGCAGAACGATCAGGTAGCACTCGGGGTGATTGGTCTCGATCGACTTGGCGATGTTCTGCAGCATCACCGTCTTGCCCACACGCGGCGGCGAAGTGATCAAGCAGCGCTGGCCCTTGCCGAGCGGCGCGTCGATGTCGATGACCCGGCCGGAACGGTCTTTCAGGGTCGGATCGTCGATCTCCATCTTCAGGCGGGAGTCGGGATAGAGCGGCGTCAGGTTGTCGAAGAGCACCTTGTGGCGGACCGCGTCCGGGCTCTCGAAATTGGTCTGGTCGACCTTCACCAGGGCGAAGTAGCGCTCGCCCTCGCGTGGCGCGCGGACCTCGCCGTCCACCGTGTCGCCGGTGCGCAGGCCGAACTTCCGGATCTGCGAGGGGCTGACGTAGATGTCGTCGGGGCCCGGCAGGTAGTTGGCTTCCGGCGAGCGCAGG
>JANPKX010000533.1:0-6113 GCA_031426235.1 Alphaproteobacteria bacterium
GCCGCCTTCGCCGCCCCAGTAGGCCATCAGCAGGGTGAAATCCAAAAGCCAGTTGCGGACCTTCGTGGTCCGGCCCTGGATCGCCGCCTGGGCCCGCTTGCTGATGGCGATTGGCGACAGGCCCGGCGGCGCCGACAGGCACTTCTGGGTGCCGGAATAGAGCACGTCGGCGTCCCAGGCGGCGGCGTCCACCGTGATCCCGCCCAGCGAGGTCACGCAGTCCACGACGCTCAGCGCGCCGTGCCTGCGCGCCAGCCCGCAAAGAACGGCCGCATCGCTGCGCGCGCCCGTCGACGTCTCGGCGTGCACAAACGCCAGGACCTTGGTCGGCGCCTCCGCCAGGGCCGACTCGACGCGGGCCGCATCCACGGGCTGGCCCCAGTCGTGGTCCACCGTGACAACGGTCGCGCCCGCGCGATCGGCCATGTCGGCCATGCGCCCGCCGAACGCCCCGTTCACCGCCACCACGCAGCGGTCGCTGGGCTCCAGCAGGTTCATCATGGCCGCCTCCATCCCCGCGGTGCCGGGCGCCGGCAGGGGGACGCAGGCGTGGTCGGGGGCGTTGAACAGCCGCTGGAGCGCCGCCTTGATCTCCTCCATCAAGGTCTGGAACTCCGGGTCCAGGTGCCCGATCGTCGGCCGCGCCAGGGCGGCCAGCACGCGGGGACTGACGTCGGAGGGGCCCGGCCCCATCAGAATGCGGCGCGGCGGCTGGAAGGACTGCATGGCGGCTCCGAGAAGGCGAGGCCGCGTGTCTAGGGCCGGAACCGCTTCGAACGCAACCGGCTCACGCCAGCAGCCGATCGTGGATCCGGCCGCGGGTCGCGTCGTTGAGGCCCAACGCCTGATCCAGATAGCCGTCGAGCGTACCGTGGGCCTCGCGCATCACCCGAAAGCTCTCGTCCATGTACTCGGCCTCGACCCGCATGGCGGTCATCAGGGCCTCGTCGGGAGCGACGCGCCCGGTCTGCTCGCGCACCACCTCGCGCATCTGCGGCAGGCGCTTTTCCAGCCGTTCGGGATCGTTGGTGAGCAGATAGTCGGCGACGATGTCGTCGTCGTGGACGCCCGCGACATGGTGGGTCAGGGCGCAGAGGATGCCGGTGCGGTCCTTGCCCGCCGCACAGTGAACCAGCACCGGCCCCTCGGTGGCCGCCAGGGCCTGGAAGTAGCGCTGGTAAAGATCGATGTGGCGTCGCTGGAACGGAAGTTGGCGGTAGTACTCCAGCATGTAGTCGCGGAACGAGGCGGCCGTCAGGTCTGAGCGGACGATGAAGGCTGACCACTCGTCGGCGGTATCCTGTCCGATATCGTTGTCCACCACCTCCGCTGCGAAGCCATCCCAGCGGCGCGAGGGGTTGGCTAGGCGCTCATTGGACCGGCGCAGGTCCACGATCACCGACAGGCCCAGGCCCGCCAGTTTCGCGAGGTCCTCATCGGTCGCCTTGGCGTGGGCGGCCGAGCGATAGAGCAGGCCCCGCTTCAGCCGACGCTGGCCTGCGGCATAGTCGCCAAAGTCGCGAAAGTTGTCGATGCCGTCGAAGGGGATGTGGCGGGTCATATCCAAGCCCATAGCGGCCTTCGGCGAAGATTTCGAGGCGCCTACCGGAACGGCGGCTCGTCGAAGCTGCGGAGTTTGCGGCTGTGCAGCCGGGCGCCTTCCTTGCGGAACAGGTCGATGGCGGCCAGGCCGATCTGCAGGTGCTGGGCGATGGCGCGGTCGTAGAAGGCGTTGGCCTGGCCTGGCAGCTTGATCTCACCGTGCAGCGGCTTGTCGGAGACGCACAGCAGCGTGCCGTAGGGCACCCGGAACCGGTAGCCTTGCGCAGCGATCGTGGCGCTTTCCATGTCGATGGCGACGGCGCGGCTGAGGTTGAACCGCAGGGCGCTGGAGGAATACTTCAGCTCCCAGTTCCGGTCGTCGGTGGTCACCACGGTGCCGGTGCGCATGCGCCGCTTGAGCACCTCGCCGGTCTCGCCGGTGACTTGTTCGGCGGCGGTGTTGAGGGCGACCTGCACCTCGGCGATCGGCGGAATGGGGATCTCCGGCGGCAGGGCCTTGTCCAGCACATGGTCGTCGCGCAGGTAGGCGTGGCCCAGCACATAGTCACCGATCTTCTGGCTGCCGCGAAGGCCGCCGCAGTGGCCGATCATCAGCCACGCCTGGGGGCGAAGCACCGCCAGGTGGTCGCAGACGGTCTTGGCGTTGGAAGGCCCGACCCCGATATTGACCTGGGTGATGCCGGTGCCGCCCGGAGCCATCTGGTTTTTGGCCGGAATCTGGTGCTTGCGCATTGTGCCGGCCGCCACCGCCGCGACGGGGTTGGCGGTCTGCGCCGTGACCATCACATGGCCCGCGGCCGACAGGGCCGTATAGGGGCTGTCGGGCGCCTTGAGCTGTTCGCAGCCCCAGGCCACGAACTCGTCCACATAGCGGTGGTAGTTGGTGAACAGGATGTACTGTTGCGTGTGCTCGGCGGGCGAGCCGGTGTAGTGCGCCAACCGTGCCAGCGAGAAATCAGTGCGCAGGCCGTCGAACAGGGCCAGCGGCCGGGGCTGGTCGCCCACGCCCATCCACTGGCCATCGGCGATCTCGTCCCCGATGTCGGCGAGTTCTGTGGTCGGGAAGTGCTGCGAGATCTCAGTTGAACTCACGTCGGCCATGGCCACGTCCGCGGCGTCCAGCACATAGGGGAACGGGATCTCCTGGGCCGAGCGCGAGACGCTCAGCTCCACCTCGAAGTCACCCTGCAACAGCGACAGCTGCTCGATCAAATAGTCCCGGAACAGCTCCGGCCGGGTGACCGTGATGGCGTAGGTGCCAGGCAGGGCGATGCGGGCGAAGGCGCGGCTGATCCGCGGATAGGGCCGTCCGCTGGGCCAGGTCAGGCGCAGTTCGGGATAGACGTAGGCGCCCGCGCGCTCGGCCGGCGTCGGCGGCGGCCCGCCAGCCAGATAGCTCTTCAGCGCGGCGCGCAGCGCGGTCACGCTCGCGCGATATTCGGTTTCCAGCCGGTCGACGATGCCGGCAGCGTCAGTTGTGCTCATCCGGCGGCATATAGTCCCGCATCGTGACGCTTGCGACTCCGCCATGCTGGACGCCGCCCTGCTTCTTGGCGACAAGGTAGGGCTCGGCGCAGCCATCGGGGACACATGAACCGGCTTTTCACCTATTTCGTCGTCGGCGCCATGGTCTTGGGCGTGCTGGTCGGCTGGGTCCTCAATGTCACCTTGTCCGCCGAGAGCGCCAAGGAGGTCGCCAACAACCTCACCATCATCACCGATGTGTTCCTGCGCCTGATCAAGATGATCATCGCCCCCCTGGTGTTCGCCACCCTGGTCGCCGGCATCGCCCACATGGAGGACGCCGGCGCGGTCGGCCGGATCGGCGTCAAAACGATGGGCTGGTTCATCGGCGCCTCGATCGTGTCGCTGACCATCGGCCTGATCATGGTCCATATTCTCAAGCCCGGGACCGGCCTCAACCTGGCCCTGCCGGACGCCGCGACCACCGGGGCGGCGGTCGACACCGCCAAGTTCACCTTGCGCGATTTCGTCACCCACCTGGTGCCCAAGTCGATCGTCGAGGCGATGGCCAACAACGAGATCCTGCAGATCGTCGTCTTCTCCGTCTTTGTGGGCACCGCCGTGGCCGCCATCGACGACAAGGCGCCGGCGGTGTTGGCGGTGGTCGAGCCGACCGCCAACATCATGCTCAAGGTCACCGGCTATGTGATGAAAACCGCCCCGCTGGCGATCTTCGCCGCACTGGCCGCCACCATCGCCACCCAGGGGATCGAGGTGCTGTGGACCTATGTGAAGTTCATCGGCGGGTTCTACCTGTCGCTGAGCCTGCTGTGGGGGCTGTTGATCGCTGCAGCCGTGCTGATCGTGGGAACGCGGGCGCTCAGCCTGATCGCCGCGGTGCGCCAGCCGACCCTGCTGGCCTTCTCAACGGCGTCGTCCGAGGCGGCCTATCCCCGCACCCTCGATGCGCTCCAGCAGTGGGGTGTCTCGCGCAAGGTGGCCAGCTTCGTGCTGCCGCTGGGCTACTCGTTCAATCTGGACGGGTCGATGATGTACTGCACCTTCGCGACCCTGTTCATCGCCCAGGTCTACGGGATCGAGATGTCGGTCGGCCAGCAGGTCACCATGCTGGGGCTGCTGATGGTGACGTCCAAGGGCATGGCCGGCGTGCCGCGCGCCTCGTTGGTGGTGATCGCCGCGACCCTGGCCTATTTCGACCTTCCGGAAGCTGGCCTGCTGCTGATCCTGACGGTCGACCACATCCTCGACATGGGCCGATCGGCGACCAATGTGATCGGCAACACCGTCGCGGCAGCCGTCGTGGCCAAGTGGGAGAACCAGATCGAGGACCCCACCGTTCCGGCTGCGGCGAAGGCCTGACCTTACGACCTGTCTGGTCAGCCGGGCGGCGGGTAGTGAGTCTCCCCCACCACGGCGGCTGGGTCGGCGTCGCGCCAGCGAAAGTCCGCCACGTCGCGCACCTTCCGCACGATGATCGCCGAGTGACAATAGAGGCCTGTAACGGGCTGGAACCGCAGATATCGATCCGCAAAGGCCGAGAAGCGCCCCACGATCGGATTCTGCATCGAGGCCTCGACCAGTTCGAACCCCAGGGCGGGTGAGAACAGGGCCCGCAGGCCCATGTCGCTGAATTGAAAGAAGTGCCAGGGCCGCTCGTGCGACGAGTACGAGAAGTGGGTCTCGATGAAAACCATGCCGCCTATGCCGGTCACGCGGGCGATCTCCTCGGCGACAACCCACGGCATCGCCAGGTGCTCGAAAACAGCGGTGGAGAACACCACGTCGAACGGACCCGAGACATGTTCCGACAGCCGATGCGCATCGCCGCTGACGTCGACGTTCTCACCAGGATAGTAGTCGAAGCCGACATACTCGGCTGTCTTGAAGCGCGGCTTCAGGCCCGCCCGCCCCGTCACCACCCGGCTGCCGATCTCCAACACCCGCTGTCCCGGCTTGTCGCCCGCCGCGATCATGTGCTCGATCATCGTGCTGTGGGCGGTCAGGCGCGGCCCGGGAACGTCGGCGGCCAGATAGGCCTTGTCGAGGACCGGCCCGGTCAGGGACAGTAGCGCTCGGTTCGCAACCGCCGCGACCCGCCTCAACCGCGAACTCCAGCTCAATGGCGCACGTGCTCCAAGCCCCGCCCGCAAGATGGCCCGCGCCGGGCCCGGCGTCCATGTCATGAGCGTACCACGCTTTTTCGCGACCCCCGCGGACTGGCGCGCCTGGCTGGCCGCCCACCACGGCCACGAGACCGAGCTTTCGGTCGGCTTTTGGAAGAAGCACAGCGGCACGCCCTCGATCACCTGGCCTGAAAGCGTCGACGAAGCGCTGTGCTTCGGCTGGATCGACGGGGTGCGCCACCGCATCGACGATGCGGCCTACCGCATCCGCTTCACGCCCCGAAAGCCCTCCGGCATCTGGAGCCAGGTCAATGTGCTGCGCTTTGCCGAGTTACGCGCTGAGGGGCGGGTGACGCCGGCCGGTCAAGCCGCCTACGACATCGGCAAGGACCACACGAACGTCTATTCCTATGAGCGCGCGGACGCTGAATTCTCGGCTGAGGAAACTGAGCGGTTTCGCGCCAATGAGGTCGCCTGGGCGCGTTTCCAGCTTTTCCCCCGTGGCTATCGCAACGTGGCGGTCCATCGGGTCGTCTCGGCCAAAGGTGTGGCGACGCGGGCCAAACGTCTCGACATCCTGATCGACGCTTCGGCGCAAGGCCTTAGACTGTCGTCCCCAACCCAGGTGGATAGATGACGCCCGACGAGATGAAGACGATCGTGATGGAGTTCCCGGGCGTCGAGGAGGGCATGAGCTACGGCAGCCCGGCGTTCAAGTTAAACGGCAAGTTCTTCACCCGCCTGCGCCGCGACGACCAAAGCCTCGTGATCATGGAAGTCAGCCATGACGAGCGTGAGATGCTGATGGAAGCCGAGCCCGCGACATTCCATTTTACCGCCCACTACAAGGACTATCCGTGCGCGCTGGCGCGCCTGGAGAGCCTGCATCCCGGCTCGTTCCGTAACTTCCTGGAGCGTCGCTTCCGCAAGATCGCCAAGAAG
>JANPKX010000534.1:0-4643 GCA_031426235.1 Alphaproteobacteria bacterium
GCAGGCGCGGGCGCTGGCCCAGGCGGCCTATGGCGCCAGGGCCCCCCGGCGTCTGCGACGGAACAACCGGATCAGCCAGATGCTCGACCGGATCCTGGCGCGTCTGGGCGCGCCAGGGCAGGCGCTGGTCATTCTCCGTAGCGGGGTCTGGCGTCAGCCTGGCGATTTCGGGGGCGTGTTGGCCTACGTCGCCCGCGGAGCCGATCCCAAGGCGGCGCCGAACGCGTTGTTCGATCAGGCCTGGTACCTGGCCGCCTATCCGGACGTGGCGCGGCGACGCCTGTGCCCGCTGGTCCACTATCTGGTCTCGGGCGGACGCGAGGGTCGCGCACCGGGCCCCTGGTTCGACGAGCCTCGCTATCGCGCGGCGAACGCCGAGGAACTCGCCGCTACCAGCCTGACCAGCCTGGAGCACTACATCCGACGCGGCGCCGCCGACGGCCGGCGACCCCACGCGCTCTTCGACCCGGCCTATTACTTAGCCCAGGGCCCCCAATTGGGGGAAGGCGAAGACCCCCTCTCCCACTATCTGCGCGAAGGTGCGGCGCTGGGCCTGAACCCCCACCCGCTGGTCGATGCCGCCTGGTACGAAGCTCAGCGACCCGATGCGGCCGGCAAGCCCGCCTTGAGCCACTACCTGGCGGAAGGGTGGCAGGCCGACGCCTCGCCGCACCCGTTGTTCGATGGGGCCTGGTATCGCCGGCGCAACCCGGATGCCGCCGCCAGCGGTCTGGCGCCCCTGGCGCACTTCGCCGTCATCGGCGGGTTCGAAGGGCGCAGTCCCGGGCCGTGGTTCGATCTCGGGCACTATGTAGAACAGCGCGGCGGCGCGATCGCCCCGGGGGAGAATCCGCTGGTCGACTACCTGGAGGGCGGCGCCTGGGCGATCGAAGATGTCCGCGAAGGCTTTCCGACAGCGGCCTACCTTGCGTCACGGCCGGATCTCGTGCGGGCGGGGATCACGCCGCTGGAACACTGGGCGCGTCAGGGGCCAGCGCGCCAGGGGACACTGCGCTGAACGCCCGATCGAGGCCCATCCGGGCCATCTGCCCACGGATCTCGTCGTAGTATTCCGGCACATAGTGGAAGGGGCTGAGGCCCCAGCGATGGTCGGGGTCCGCAAGCTGCCAATCGCCGGCGGAAAGCCGGTCCAACGGCGGCATGAGCTCCGCGAAGGTGGCTTCCTGCCTCTCGAGCAGCGCATTGTAGGCGGCGATCTCGACCGGTTTCCCGGCGAGCAGTTCCACATTGCGAATGGGCGCGATCGCACCATCCCGAAGGCGCTGGTGCGTCGCCCAGCGGGCCGCGTGCAAGATCAGTCTCGCGTTCCGCAGAGGGGTGGCGCGGATGACCGCAGCGAGCCGGCCGACGCCCTCGCGCCAGAGCCGGTCGCAGGCCGACGACAGTCGCGGCGCCAAGCGGCGGGTCCGGAACGCGGGCTGCGCCAGATAGCCGCTGCGGTCCATCTCCCCGCTCATGGACGCGAGGCTGTCGCCCGCTGCGATCAGGTCGAACCGCTCGTCGATGAAATCGAAGATCACATGGGTGGGCTCGAACGCCACCAGTCGGGCCAGGGCGGTCTTCTGGATGTCCGCGACGAGAGCCGCATGCTCGTGGGCGTGAAGATCGCCCGGCAATCCGCGCGCGGGACGGAAGCCCGCCACCGGCGGAGCAAACAGGCTGGGGAAGCTGGTGCGCGAGATATAGAGCAGCCGTTCCGATCCGGCGCCACGGATTGGCCACAGGTCGCGGGTAATGCAGCTGCCGACGATGGCGAGCCTCGGCACGGCCGCGTCGGTGGAGAGCAGGGTTTCGGCCTTCGTCATCAGGCGGCTTAGACTTTTGATTCGTGCATTGACAGGTTCGGGCGCCAAAGCGAGTAGGCGCGCGTTCTACGCAGGGACACATGGATAGGGGCAAACTTCGCCCGCGTTCACCCTTTTTGACCAACTATGGTGTATCAGACCCTGCGGTCGCGAGAGACAGTCCAGCCGACATGAAGATCTTCACGTTCCTGACACACCTGCCGAACAACGTGCTTGGACGCGCCTTGCGGGACGGGTACCGGCCGGCCGCGGTGGCGTTCGGCTTCAGCCTGGTTTCCAACCTGCTGTACCTGGCGCTGCCGCTGTATACCTACCAGGTCTACGGCCGGGTCATGGTCAGCCAGAGCCAGTCGACGCTCTGGATGCTGACGGGGATCACCCTGGTCATCTTCTTCATTTCCGGCGCCGTGGATGACCTTCGCGCGCGCATCCTCATCAACTATGGCGTGGCCCTTGACCAGAGGGTCTCCGGGCGCGTGTTCACCGCCCTGTTCGACGCCGCCGTGCGCGGGGATGCCGGCGCCCGCTCGCAGGCGCTGCGCGACCTCGACCAGTTCCGCCAATCCCTGACGGGCATCGCCGCCGCAGCCTTCTTCGATGTGCCGTGGATTCCGGTGTTCCTGATCGTGCTGTTCATCATCGACCCGCTGGTGGGGGTGGTCACCGTCGCCGGGGCGGTTGTGCTGTTCCTGCTGGCGCTGGCCCAGGCGCGGGCGACCCAGAACGCCCTGACCGACGCCAATGACGCGGCCCTGAAAAGCTATGGCTTCACCGAGGCCGCCCTTCGCAACGGCGAGGTGGTGCGCGCCATGGGCATGCTGCCAACGCTGGGCCAGGCTTGGGCCAAGTTCCGCGCCATCACCATCGAACGCGGCGCCGCCGCGGCCGAAGCGTCCAACATGTACACCGACATCATCAAGGCGGTGCGGATGGGCCTGCAGGTGCTGATCGTGGCGATCGGCGCCTATCTGATCATCCAGGGCAAGATCCACTCGGGCATGCTGTTCGCCAACATGATCCTGGCCGCCCGCGCGCTGCAGCCAATCGAGAAGATCGTGGGCTCTTGGGATCCGCTCAACAACATGGTCCGGGCCTATGAGCGTCTCAATGGACTGCTGGCCAAGGCCGAGCCGCCGGCGCTCGCCACCTCGCTGCCGCGGCCGTTGGGCAAGCTGTCAGTCGAGGGCGTGAACTTCGCGCCCCCAGGCAGCCAGAAGCTGATCCTTTCCAACATCAACTTCGCGATCGACCCGGGCGAGGTCCTGGGCGTTATCGGTCCCTCCGGCGCCGGCAAATCGACCCTGGCCCGGCTGCTGATCGGCATCTGGCGGCCCAACGGCGGCGTGGTGCGCCTGGATGGCGCCGACGTCTTCAGCTGGGAGCGGGCCGACTTCGGGCGGCACGTGGGCTACCTGCCCCAGGACACCGAGCTCTTCGCCGGCACCGTGCGCGACAACATTGCCCGGTTCCGTTCGGATGTGACCGACGAGCAGGTCATCGAGGCCGCGCAGCTGGCGGGCGTCCATGAGTTGGTCCTGCGCATGGCCAAGGGCTACGACACTGAAATTGGCGAGGTCGGCGCCGTACTGTCGGCCGGCCAGCGCCAGCGTGTGGGCCTGGCCCGGGCGATGCTGGGACGGCCCGCCTTCGTGGTGCTGGACGAACCCAACGCCAGCCTGGACGCCGAGGGCGAGGAAGCGTTGATGAAGGCCATCGACGCCATGAAGGCGAATGGCGCCACCGTCGTGATCATCTCGCACAAGCCGGGCGTGTTCCGCGCCGCCGAAAAGATGCTGGTGCTGCGCGATGGCCGGATCGAATTGTTCGGCCCGCGCGAGCAGGTCATGGCCCGTCTCATGAAGCCGGCGCAGCCGTTGCAGGCGCCGGCGCCGGCCGCGGTCGCCGCGCCGCCCCCGACCGAGCCGCGTACCGCGGAGGCCGGACGATGAAGATGGATCTGCGCTCGACCAAGCCCCAGGGCTATGTGGTCCCGACGTTCGGGGGCGACGAAAACGCGCCCATGGCAGAGGAGCTGCGCAACCGCCTGCGCAAGCCGATGGTGGTGGGCGCCGGCGTAATCGGCGCCTTCGTGGTCGGGCTGGGACTGTGGGCTTCGGTGGCCAACGTCAGCACGGGCGTCACGGCCCAGGCCGAGGTGCGGGCCGACGCCATGCGCAAGACCCTGCGGCACCGGGAGACCGGGACGGTCAAGTCCATCCTGGTCCGCGAAGGCCAGGCCGTGAAGGCCGGCCAGCCGCTGCTGCTGTTCAGCGACGTGGAGGCCAAGGCCGCCGTGGATGTGCTGCAGAACCAGTACGATACCATGATCACCCAGAACGCCCGGTTCAGCGCCGAGGCGAACGGCCGACCGCTCCTGGAATTCCCCGCCGAGATCAACGCCCGCATGGCTGAGCCCGGCATCGCCACGCTGGTGCGCGACCAGCAGTTCCTGTTCACCAGCCGCCAGCAGCTCTACCAGAGTCAGGCCGCCGTCCTGGGCCAGCGCCTGGACCAGCAGCTCACCCAGATCTCCGGCCAGCAGGCGCAGGTCGATTCGGTCAACGAACAACAGCGGCTGACCGAAGAAGAGCTCTCCGGCTATCGCAAGCTCAACGAACAGGGTTTCGCGCCCAAGACCCTGATCCTGCGCTACGAGCGCAGCCTGGCTGAACTGGCCGGCCGCAAAGGCCAACTGCTGGCCGAGATCGCGCGCCTGCGCCAGCAGATGGGCGAGACGCGGATGCAGATGGGTCAGCTTCGCAACGAGCGGCAGAGCCAGTCCGCCGAGGGCCTGCGCGACAGCCAGAACAAGATGGC
>JANPKX010000535.1:0-5797 GCA_031426235.1 Alphaproteobacteria bacterium
CCGGCAAGTCGACCCTGTTCAAGATCATCACCGGCCAGGAACAGCCCGACGGCGGCACGTTCCGGGTCGGAGAGACCGTGAAACTGGCCTACGTCGACCAGAGCCGCGACGCGCTGGATGCCAACAAGACGGTCTGGCAGGAGGTGTCCCAGGGGCTGGACATCCTCGCGGTGGGCAAGCGCGAGATCAACACGCGTTCCTACGTGGGCTCGTTCAACTTCCGCGGTGGCGACCAGCAGAAGAAGGTCGGCCAGCTTTCGGGCGGGGAGCGCAACCGCGTCCACCTGGCCAAGACGCTGACCGAGGGCGGCAACGTCATCCTGCTGGACGAACCGACCAACGACCTGGACATCGAGACCCTGCAGAACCTCGAAGAGGCGCTGGAGGAGTTCGCGGGCTGCGCCGTGGTGATCAGCCACGACCGCTGGTTCCTGGATCGCCTGGCCACCCACATCCTGGCCTTCGAAGGCGACAGCCATGTGGAGTGGTTCGAGGGCAACTTCGAGGCCTACGAAGAGGACAAGAAGCGCCGCCTGGGCGCCGACAGCCTGATCCCCCACCGGATCAAGTTCCACAAGTTTACGCGCTAGCCAGCGGCCGGTAACCGGTTCTTCGCCAGGCTGGACTAGAGGTCGGGGCGGAGGGACCCATGGCCGCCTATACGTTTGAGACGATCACGCCGGAGCAGGCGGCGGGCTTTGGACCCAGCGACACGCTGGCGTTCACCAGCACCTTTGCCAACTTCAGCAACATCATCGTCGCCTACGCCGGCTCGACCGTGACCTTGGGCTTCCTGGGGCGCGAGGTGACCCTGGGCGCCGGGTTCACCGCTCAACCGCGCAACGTGCCCATCGTCGGCGGCGCGACCTTCGTGTTCGCCACCGGGGCCAGCGAGACCCTTACCGGTGCTCTGGGGCCGAATGCGACGCTGGTCGAGGCGATCTACGGCGGCGACGGTGCGGACACCCTCGTCGCCGGCTCCGGCGACCGGCTGGCCGGGAGCGCGGGCGCGGACGTCTTCGTCATTCCCACGGGGCTCAGCGGCGCCACGATCGTCGATTTCCAGGCGGGCGAGAAGATCGCCGTGGCCACGGTGACGCCGACCCTGACCGACTATGTGGAGGAAACGCTGGGCGACATCGGCCTGGCGACCAGTTTCGCCACCAGCCAGATCGGTTCAGGGCGCGCGAACTTCGTGCTGGCCACCATCGCGGGCGGCGGCATCGCGGTCTTCGTCGACACCCAGGACAACAACACGATCGGCACGCGGTTCACGCTGGAGAACACCAGCTTCGCCGCCATTGACCACCTCAGCTTCATCACGGCGCCCGCCGGGACCCTGCCGCCGCCGCCGACGGCGCCGGCGGTCAACGGCCAGACGCTGACCGGCACGCCAGGCGCGGACACCCTGGCCGGCGGCCCGGGACAGGACACCCTCCAGGGCTTGGCTGGCGATGATCTGCTCAGCGGTGGGACGGGCGACGACAGCCTGGACGGAGGGGCGGGCTTCGACACCGTCAGCTACGCCACGGCCACGGGTTCGGTCACCGTGACCCTCGGCTCGAGCCAGGGCGGTGGCGGCGGACAGGGCGTCGACGCCCTGGTCTCGATCGAGGGCGTGATTGGCGGAGCCTTCGGCGACACCCTGCGCGGGACGACGGCGGCCCAGACCTTCCGGGGCGGCGGCGGGGGCGACAACATCGATGGCGGCGGCGGCGGCGACAGCCTGTTCGGCGAGGCGGGCGACGACCTGATCGACGGCGGGGTCGGCGCCCTGCTGATCGACGGCGGGGACGGCGCCGACATCCTGTTCAGCGACCTGACGGGGAGTTCGCCCTTGCTCACGATCCTGGGCGGCCCCGGCGACGATCGCATCAGCGGCAGCGCGGCCAGCGTTTCAGGCGGGGCGGGCTCCGACCTCATCGACCTGGACGGCTCGGGCGTGGCGGCGCGGATCGACGGCGGCGAGGGCGCCGACCAGATCACGGGCGGCTCGGCCACCGATACGATCGCCGGCGGGACGGGCGACGACACCATCACGGGAGGTGCTGGACGCGACGAGATCACCACCGGCGACGGCGCCGACCTGATCGTGTTCCTGCCCGGGCAGTCCGGCGCCAGCTTCGAATCCGCGGACATGGTCCTGGACTGGAGCGGATCGGACCGACTCCTCTTCGGTGAAGGACTGGTGGTCGGCGCCTACGCTGAACTGGCGGCGAACGATCCGACCCAGGCGGCCACCCTGGCCGCCCAGGCGATCGGCGCAGGCTCGAACTTCGTGTCGGTGCAGGTCGGCGCTGACGTCCTGGTCTTTGTGGACAGCGCCGATACGAACGCCGCGTCCGGGGGCGTACGTCTGGTCGGGCGCACCCTGGCCGACATCGATGCCGCGAACTTCATTTCTGTGGCGGCCCCGGAGACCGCCGCGCCCGCGCCGCCGCGGTTGCCGACGGCCAGCACCGCCGTGGTTTCGGGCATCGTTGGCACGGTAAGCGGCGACATGGACCAGGCGCGCCTGGGCCTGCTGAAGGGCGCGGTGTTCGAGGGCGAGCCGGTGCAACTCGCGGTCAGCCGCAACGGCGCCAGTGTCACGCTGAAGGGCTCCAACTTCTCCTATGACGCCAATCGGCAGCTTGAGAGCGGCTCGGCCACCACGATCAACCTCAGCCTCGGCGACTTCACCACCAGCTGGCAGAGCCGGGGCGTGTCCATCGCGCCGTTCGTCGGCTGGGTGTCGGCGGACGCGAACCAGGAGGCGTTCTCGACGCTTCTCGCCAGCCAGGACTTCCTGGGCGGGTCGACCGGCGCCGACCTGATGCGCGGCTATGGCGGCAGTGACATCCTCTACGGCGCGGGCGGCATGGACACGATCTTCGGCGGGTCCGGCGACGACGTCATCTTCGCCCTCTACGCTACGGGGATCAGCGGCTCGGGCGCCTCCGCCCAGACCTATCTTCGCGGCGACGAAGGGAACGACTTCATCGCCGGCGGCGGTGAGTTCGACGACATCAACGGCAACATGGGCAACGACACCGCCGTGGGCGGGGCGGGCGACGACTATGTGGTCGGCGGCAAGGACAACGACCTGCTCTTCGGCGAGAGTGGCGCGGACTTCGTCTACGGCAACCTGGGCGCCGACACCTGCGACGGCGGGGAAGGCGACGACGTCATCCGCGGCGGGCAGGACAACGATGTGGTGGGCGGCGGCGTGGGCAAGGACTTCGTCTCCGGCGACCGGGGCGACGACACCATGACCGGCGGGGCCGGGGCCGACATCTTCCACACGTTCGGGGAGGCCGGCCTCGACCGGGTCACCGACTTCAGCCTGGCGCAGGGTGATCGGGTCCAGGTGGATCCCGGGACCCAGTTCAGCGTGGCCCAGGTCGGCGCGGATACGGTCATCACCATGGTCGGCGGCGGGCGGATGGTGCTGCTGGGCGTGACGATGACCTCGCTGACGGGCGACTGGATCTTCGGGGCCTGAAGGCCGATTGACCCGGGCCACGGCTAAGGTCAGCCTCGCCCCAGGTTGACTGAGGTGCTGCGATGGCTGTGATCACCGGAACGGGCGAGGCCGACACCCTGGCGGGCGGGGCTGAGGCCGACACCATCACCGGCGGGCTGGGCGGCGATGTGCTGACCGGCGGGCCGGGTGTCGATCTCTATGTGATCGGGTCCAGCGACAGCAACGCGGCGGCGGGCCTGGCCGGGAACGTCGCGCGGATCGACACCATCACCGACTGGACGCCGGCCGACCGGCTGATGTTCGCCGGCGCCCAGAACGTGCCCTTCGGCGGCTTCCGCGCCTCGACCGCGGATGACTACGACGAGGCCTATGCCACCGCCCAGACCGGCTTCGGCGCGTTCGCCGCGGAATACGTCGTCGTCCAGGTGCAGGCCGACGTGTTCGTCTTCGCCCGCTCCAACGCCCTGGTCGTGCGGCTGGCCGGGGTCAACCGGGCCGACGTCCAGCCGTTCAACTTCGCGCTGGGTTCGGTTTCGGGAGGCGTGGTCGAACTGGGCTCGCCGCAGGCCGATCTCAGGGTCCTGGGCGTCGGCGCCGACAGCTATCAGGCCGGCGGGGGCGATGACACGGTCATGGGGGCGGGCGGGACCGACACCCTGTCGGGCGCCGAGGGGGGCGACCAGTTGTTCGGCGGCGCCGACAACGATTCCATCATCGGCGGCGATGGCGCCAACTACCTGCGTGGCGACGAGGGCGCGGACACCATCATCGGCGGCGCCGGGTTCGACGACATCAATGGCAACATGGGGAACGACTTCATCACCGGCGGCGCCTCCACCGACTGGATCGTGGGCGGCAAGGACGAGGATGTCCTCTTCGGCGAAGGCGGCGACGACATCGTCTACGGCAATCTGGGCAACGACACCGTGGCTGGCGGCACGGGCAATGACATCGTGCGCGGCGGACAGGGTGACGACATCGTCCGCGGCGACGATGGGAACGACACCCTGGCCGGAGATCGTGGCGCGGACGTAATCAGCGGCGGCCTGGGCGCCGACGTGTTCCTCTCGTTCGCCGAGACGGGCGTGGACCGGGTCACGGACTTCAACATCGGCGAGGGCGACCGCGTGCGGCTGGACGCCGGCACGGCCTACACGCTGAGCCAGGTCGGGGCCGACACCGTCATCGACATGGGCGGGGGCAACCAGATGATCCTGCAGAACGTACTGTTGTCGTCTCTGCCCAACGGCTGGATCACGGTGGGCTGACCCCGGCCTCGATCTGGCCGACCCGGCGCAGCGGCGACAGCACGCCGATGAGCGGGATGAGCAGGAAGCCGGCCCCCGCCACGGCCAGCGCGAGGCGCGGCCCGACAAGGTCGCCCAGCACGCCGCCGCCCAGGGCGCCCAGGATGGCGACGCCGCCGGCCGCAGCATGGAAGGCGCCCCCCACCCGGCCCAGCACCGACTGCGGCAGCAGGCTCTGGCGCAGGGTCGCGATCAGCACCATGCTCGCGACCCCGAAGGCGTCGCCTGAGATCTGGGTCAGGATCAACACGGTCAGGGCCCCCTGGCGTTCCGTCGGCGCCAGCGAGATCGTCATCGCCGAAATCGACGCGCAGAGGATGGTCAGGAGGATCGCCGGGCCCATGCCCAGCCGTCGCGCCAGCCAGGGGCCAAGGGCCGCCCCCATCAGAGCCCCGACGCCCCCGGCGGCGATCGCGATCCCCAGCAGCGATGTCGGAAGGTTCAGCGTCCGCAGCGCGAACACGATGTAGAGCGCCGCGAACACCCCGCCGAACAACCCCTGGGCCACGTTCATCAGCAGCAGGGCGCGAACCCGCGGTTCGGCCCAGGCCAGCCGGAACCCCTGGATGACCTCACCGGTCCAGCTTTGCCGGGGCTCCACCTCGGGCTTCGGCTCGACCGAGTTCAAGGTCGCCAGGAGGGCGGCCGAGGCCAGATAGGTGCCCGCGTTGACGACGACGGCGATGGGTGCGGTGAGCCACTGGAACAGCACGCCGGCCAGGGCCGGGCCGCCGACCTCGGCGATGGCTTCGGTGGTCGCCAGCTTCGCGTTGCCGTCGATCAACTGGGGCTTGCCGATCAGGGCCGGCAGATAGGCGTGACTGGCGATGTCGAATGCAACGCTGGCGCCGGTGACCAGCACCGCGGCGACCAGCAGGTGCGGCAGGGTGACGATGTCCAGCAACGCCGCCAGCGGCAGGCTCAGCAGGACGACGCCGCGCACCAGGTCCGCGCCGATCAGGATGGGCCGCCGGCGGGCGCGGTCGATGAAGCTCCCCGACGTCAGCCCGACGATCAGGGCCGC
>JANPKX010000536.1:0-1692 GCA_031426235.1 Alphaproteobacteria bacterium
GTCTTAGCCGACCTGGGCCTCTGGATCAGATCGAAGGATCAGGCGGCCCGAACCCTCACGACCTGCTTGCGGCGGAGACGGAGCGTCGCGCCGATGCCGCCGAAGCCGATCAGCATCATCGCCCAGGTCATCGGTTCCGGCACGGCGGTGACCCGCAGGTTCACGCCCGTGGAGTCGTTGTTGTACACGCCGTTGTTGTCCAGCCCAAAGCCGACTGCGAACGACTGGCCAAGGTTGAACACGCCCGAGTAGCTGTAGGTCGTGTTCGCGGCATTGATCACCGCCAGAGGGGTAAAGACCAGCGGCAACCCGCCAGAAGTGGTCTGGATCAGGTTGATCCCAACGCCCGTCGGACGAACGTCCTGAATGTTGAACGTCGCGTCAAACCGATACCGGCCCGCCATCGGCGCGACAAAAGCGATGAACGTCTGGTCGGCATCAGCATCCGGGTGCGCCAGCAGGCGGTCATTCGGCACATCCACCGAACCATATTGAAAGTCCGGCGAACCGCCTTTGGCGAAACCCGGGACGTCCCCGTTGGGGGCCAGCTGGAGACAGAGCGAGCCTGAGATGAAGCAGTTCGTGTTGGCCGTGAAGAACTGACCGGATGTATTCGGGTTCGACGGATCAGCTTCACCGTAGTAGAAATTCCCCGCACCTTGCGTACCATCGAATGTGGTGAACGCGTCGAAGGTGGCTGCCGAGGCCACAGCCGGAAGTAGAGTCACTACGGCGGCTGCAAGCAATATTTTCCGATACATTTAACTCTCTCTCACTGGGCCAAGGTGGCGCAGTAAAACTTACAACAGATGAGTTTTCAACCGGAAGAACAAGCTATACATTGGATTACTCAAGCTTTGCTTTGAGAGCAGCGCGGGCGGCGGCGGCGCCGGCGGTGTCATCGGCAGACTCAGGCCCAAGACCGGGAGCCTGGATCAACGGGCGGAGGTCGTGCGCGCCCGTGCCGGCTTTCGGTGTTGTAACTCAAAAGTCCTTGCTCCTTCCCCTGGGGTCGGTCCTAACCTGTCGCCAGCGTCCGTGTAGAGGCGCAGGGTCGGAGGTAGGTCTTGGCGTCGACGGGCAGTTCAGCGGGCAAGCCGCTTTCGCTTCCGCAGGTCCTGGCGTTCTCAAGCGCCTATATTCCGATCTCGGCCCTGATCTTGGCCGCGTCGGTCCACTTCCCCCGGTACTTCGCAGGCCACCTGGGTCTGTCGCTGGCCGTGGTCGGCGGGGTCTTCGCCCTGGTGCGCCTGATCGACATCCCCATCGACGCCCTGCTGGGCGTCGTGATGGACCGCACACGCACCCGCTTCGGCCGCTACCGGCTGTGGATGATCCTGGGCGCGCCGGTCGTGATGCTGGGCCTCTATATGCTGCTGAGTGCGCCGGACGGGGTCGGCACCGGCTATCTCTTTCTTTGGCTGCTGGTGATGTACGTCGGCTATTCCGGCGTCTACCTGGCGCACCTGGCCTGGGTCGGGCGGATCGCGCCGACCTACGAGCAGCGCTCGCGCGTGTTCGGCGCCTTTACCGGCCTGGGCGTGATCGGCGCCATGGCGGTGCTGCTGATCCCGGTGCTCGCCACGACCCAGTTCGGCCTGACCGATGCGCAGAGCGTCCAGGCGATGATCTGGTTCATCGTGGGGTCGGTGCCGCTCACGGTGTTGCTGGCGGTGCTCTCGACACGCGAAA
>JANPKX010000537.1:0-3430 GCA_031426235.1 Alphaproteobacteria bacterium
GGGGCCAGGTTGGCGACGTTTCGGTGGACGAAGAGCTCGCCAGGGTCGAGTCCCACGATCTCATTGGCGGGAACCCGGCTGTCCGAACAGCCGATCCACAGATACTCGGGGGCCTGCTGGCCTTCCAGACGCCGGAAGAAGCCTGGGTCCGCCGCGACCTTGCGGGCCGCCCAGGCCCGGTTCTTGGCCTTCAGCTCATCCAGGGTGCGGGGCATCAGGTCGGTTTCGCATCCGGTTGTCGGTCAGGATGAGCGGCCTGGAACGCCGGATGTTCCCCAGCCCGGTGGGCGACCGCAGACAAGGCGGGCCAAGGCCTGAGGTCGACCGCGTACCGCCGCGCCGAATAGACCTGCGGGATCAGGCAGCAGTCGGCCAGGCCCGGCGTATCGCCGAACGCGAACCGCCCGCCATGCCGCGCGACAAGAGGCTCCAGCGCGTCGAACCCCTCAGTGATCCACCCCTGGATCCAGCCGGTGGTGGCTTCCGGCGACAGGCCCAGGTCGGCCAGCTTGCGTGCGACGCGGGTGTTGTTCAGCGGGTGGATATCGCAGGCGATGATCCCGGCCATCCGGCGCACGATCGCCCGGTCCAGCGCCGACCGCGGCAGGATCGGCGGGGTCGGCCGGGTCTCCTCCAGCCACTCCAGGATCGCCAGGCTCTGGGTCAACACCGTGCCGTCACCGAGATCCAGGGCCGGCGTCAGGCCCTGGGGGTTCACGGCCCGGTAGGCGGGAGCGCGCTGCTCGCCGGCGATCAGGTCCACGGCGGCGTACTGGTACTCGACCCCCTTGAGCGCCAACCCGATCCGCACACGGTAGGGCGCGGTCGCCCGCCAGGCCGAATGCAGGGTCCAGGCCATCAGACGATCTGAAACGCGAGCCGGCCGACGCCCTCGACTTCACCCTCGACCTGGTCGCCCTTGACCAGCGGGCCCACCCCTTCCGGCGTGCCGGTGTAGATCAGGTCGCCGGGCGCCAGCGTCCAGAGTTTCGACGCCTCGGAAATGATCTCGGGCACATTCCAAATCATGTCCGCGACCACGGCGTCCTGCCGCGAGATCCCGTTGACGCTGAGCGCGATGCGGCCCTGCGGCGGCGCGCCGGTCCAGCGCCGGATCGCCGAGATCGGAGCCGAGGCGTCGAAGCCCTTGGACGCTTCCCACGGCTGACCCTTGTCCTTGGCCGCGTTCTGCAGGTCCCGCCGGGTCAGGTCGACGCCCACCGCATAGCCATAGATGAGGTCCAGAGCCGCGCTCAACGGCACATCCTTGCCCGCCGCGCCGATGGCCACGACCAGCTCGATCTCGTGGTGCAGGTTCTGGGTCATCGGCGGATAGGGCGCGTCGCCGCCCGGGGGAACCACCGTGTCGGCGGGCTTGGAGAAGAAGAAGGGCGGGTCGCGGTCGTCGCTGCCCATCTCGCGCCGATGGGCGGCGTAGTTGCGCCCAACGCACAGAATACGCCGGACGGGAAACGATCCGCTTTCGCCTTCGACGGGGACGGAGGGAACGGGCGGGGGCGCGATCACATAGTCAGCCATCGCCCGGCTTTAGGCCCGAGTGTCCGGCTTGTGAACCCCAGGCCGGGGCCGCGTCAAAGGCCGAAGTGAACGTAGAAGGTCGTCAGGGGCGCGCTGACGGCGAGGGGTTGCAGCGCGAAGGCGCGCCAGGGCGCGTCCGGGTCAAGCGTCGGCAGCGCCGCATACAGGTGGTCGCGCATGGCGGGCCGGATGGCGCCGTCCGACGTGATCATCTGACCCCAGGTCGAGGTGCCCGACAGATGTATGGGCCCGGCCACGGGCGCGCGCGTCGCCACGTACGCGGGCGGAAACAGGCGGCGGTAGGCCTCAAGGTGATAGAGCCACGACTTGCCCGCGAGCGTCGCTGCGTCGGGATGGTCGAGGCGGATATGGGCCAGCAGGGCCCGCAGATCGGCCCGCCTGCGGTCGATCTTGCCCCGCGCCAAAGGTCCGCCATCCGCGTCCGTGTCGCGGTTGTTGAAATGGATCCGCACCACGCCGTCCTTTGGCGGCTCACAGGCAAAGCAGCCGAAGCCGGTCTGGCCGGGAAGCGGCAGGATCTCGTCCGCTGCCGCCTCAAAGGTCGCCTGGGTCAGGGCCACCTGCTCCGCGATCGCGGGCATCGCCTCCAACTGCGCGGCGTAGGCCAGCCACACCGGGGAGGGCGCGTCCAGGGCATAGCCCAGCCCGAACCGGCGATGCAGGTTGGTATGCTGATAGGCCATGTCGCCCAGGGGCGCGCCGGTCAGCTCCGACAGCCGCCCGGCCAGCCGAAGCTGGGCTTCGAAATAGCCGCCGAAACGCCCGGCTTGCTCGCGGCGATCAGGCGTCATCGATCACCGCCACCCCCGCGCGGCCATCCTCGTCGCCCCAGGCCACCCGGCGCGCGTCGGGCGACATGGCCAGGGCGCTGATCGCCGCGCCCTTCTCAGCCTTCAGGGCGACCAGCCGGTGGCCGGTCACGTCGGCCGCCCAGACGCGGCCGTCGTCCAGGCCAGCCGCCAGCCAGGTTCTGGCCGGCGCCGCCGCGATCCGGGTCGAGAGCGCCGCCTCGTCATAGCCGATCTCGGCGGCCTCCTTGCCCATCGGCCCCGTCGCCCCGGCGAACGGCCAGCAGACGGCGCCGTTCGCGCCCGAGGTGGCCATCAGCGCGCCCTTGGAAAGGAAGGCCATCGACTTCACCTTAGCGGGGTAGCCGCCCATCCGCAGGTTCTTCTCGTCGGCCACGCGCCAGCCGTGGAGCTGGTTCTCCTGCATGGCGCTCATCAGGAACTTGCCGTCGGGGCTCCAGCAGACGCCGGTGTGGCTGCCGGCCCATTTGTAGAAGACGGGCTTCTGGTCGGCGATCCGTGCGTACCAGAAGGCCACGCCACCATAGGTCGCCACGGCCAGCCGCCGGCCCTTGGGATCGAAGGCCACGGCTGCCACGGATTTTTCATGGGTGAAGGTGCGGGCGAAGGCGGGGTCGTTCGGGTCGCGCACGTGTAAGTCGCGGCCGGCGCCGAACGCGACCAGTCCCGAGGCCGGACTGGCGTCGAGGGCGTCGATCCAGCGGCCTTGAACCCTGGCGATCTCGACGGCGCCCGCGGGCGTGGTCAGCACCACCCGGCCGTCGTCCCCGCCGGTCAGCAGCCCGTCCCCTTGCGGCGGCAGCACGGCCGACAGCACCGCCCCGTCATGGGCCTCGACCACCTCACCGCCCTCGAACCGGACGGTCCCGTCGCCCAGAGCAAAGGTGGCACGGCCGGCGCGGTCGAAAACGGCGGCGGTCACATGGGCGTCGAATGCGAAGGTCATGCCCAGCCTCTAAGCGCGCGATGCCTTCGGGGGCAAGCATACCGCGCGAGCTCGTCTGCAAACGCCATTCGCCGGGTTAGGGCTTTACAACCCCCGGCCGGATTGCCAATGGTCG
>JANPKX010000538.1:0-4674 GCA_031426235.1 Alphaproteobacteria bacterium
CCCCACCCGTCTCGCGCCACCGGCGCGATCCACCCTCCCCATGAAGGGGAGGGAAAACGAGCAACGGGAGAGACGCCATGGCCTATGAGTTCATCACGGTGGAACGCGAAGGGCCGGTGACGGTCTTCACGCTGAACCGGCCGGACGTGATGAATGCGCTGCATTCGCCGGCGCACTTCGAGATGGACGAGGCGGTGAACGCCTTCGCCGCGGATCCCGAGCAGTGGGTCGGGATCGTCACGGGGGCCGGCGAGCGGGCGTTTTCGGCGGGCAACGACCTGAAGCACCAGGCCGGCGGCGGCAAGATGGGCAGTCCGGCCTCGGGGTTCGCCGGGCTGACCTCGCGGTTCGACCTGACCAAGCCGCTGATCGCGGCGGTGAACGGGGTGGCGATGGGCGGCGGCTTCGAGATCGCCCTGGCCTGCGACATCATCCTGGCCTCGGATGCGGCGGTGTTCGCCCTGCCGGAACCCCGGGTGGGGCTGGCGGCGCTCGCTGGAGGCCTTCACCGGTTGCCTCGGGCGATCGGGACCAAGCGGGCGATGGGGATGATCCTAACCGCGCGGCGGGTTTCGGCGGCGGAGGGCAAGGACCTGGGGTTCGTGCATGAGGTGACGAGCGCGGAGGGGCTGATGCCGGCGGCGCGCGCGTTGGCCAAGAGCATCTGCGAGCTGGGACCTATGTCGATCCGCGCCTCGAAGCAGGCGGTCTACCACGGCCTGGACGAGCCCAGCCTGGAGGCCGCGCTGAAGGGCCAGAACCACTATCCGGCGGTGGCGGCGCTCTACACGTCGGAGGACTTCAAGGAGGGGCCGCTGGCGTTTTCACAGAAGCGGGCGCCGAACTGGCACGGGCGGTGAGGCGAAGTTGACGCCAGCGTCACTCTTGCGGCCAAGGCGCGGGTGGGACAGTGTCCCGGCGACCTGAATCCGCCGAAGGACGCGCGCCGTGGAAGAGTACGACTACATCATCATCGGCGCCGGGTCGGCGGGCTGCGTGCTGGCCAACCGGCTGACGGAGGATGGGAGCAAGCAGGTGCTGCTGCTGGAAGCCGGCGGCAAGGACTCATCGCTGATGATCCGGATGCCGGCCGGGGTCGGCGGGCTGATCGGCAAGCAAGGGCCGCACAATTGGGGGTTTTGGACCGAGCCGGAGCCGAACCTGGAGGACCGCAAGCTGTGGTGGCCCCGGGGTAAGGGCTGGGGCGGCTCGTCTTCGATCAACGGGATGATCTATATCCGCGGCCACGCCCGCGACTACGACCAGTGGCGGCAGATGGGCCTGACCGGCTGGGGCTATGCGGACGTGCTGCCCTATTTCAAGCGCTCGGAGGCGCTGGAGGGCGGCGGGGACGCCTGGCACGGCGGCGAAGGGCCGCTGAAGGTGTCGAAGGCCTCATCGCCCAACCCGATCTATAGCGCCACGGTGGCGGCGGGCGGGGAAGCGGGCCACCCGCTGACCGACGACTTCAACGGCTTCCAGCAGGAAGGGTGGGGCCCCTACCAGCTGACCATCCACGACGGGGAGCGATGGAGCGCGGCGCGCGGCTATCTGCATCCGGCGCTGACGCGGCCCAACCTGACCTGCCTGGTCAACACTCGCACCACGCGAATCGTGGTGGAGGACGGCCGGGCGGTGGGCGTGGAGGTGCGCGAGGGCGACAAGCCGGCGCGGATCATCCGGGCGCGCGGCGAGGTGCTGCTGGCCGCCGGCGCGGTGCAGTCGCCGCACATCCTGCAGCTTTCGGGGATCGGCGACGGGGCGGACCTGGCGGCCCACGGGATCGCGGTGGTGCGCGAGCTCAAGGGCGTGGGCGCGAACCTGCAGGACCATCTGGACGTCTGCATGAACTTCGAGTGCCCGCTGCCGATCACCATCTATTCGCGGCGCAAGGGGCTGCGCACCCTGCTGATCGGGCTGGACTATCTGTTGCGCAAGAAGGGGCTGGGCCGTGAAAACGCGCTGGAGTCGGGCGCCTTCCTGCGCTCGCGGCCCGACCTGGACCGGCCGGACCTGCAGATCCACACCGTGCTGGCCATGATGCAGAACCACGGCAAGACGGCGATCGCCAAGGACGGCTTCACCTTCCACGTCTGCCAGCTGCGGCCCGAGAGCCGGGGCAAGGTGGGGCTGAAGAGCGCCGACCCGATGGATGATCCGACCATACTGGCCAACTACCTGTCGACCGAGGAAGACCGGCGGGCCCTGCGCGAAGGCGTGCGGATGATGCGCAAGGTGGCCGCCCAGCCGGCGCTGAAGCCCTATGTGTCGGCCGAGTATGCGCCGGGCGCGGACGTGCAGAGCGACGACGAGCTCGATGCCTGGATCCGGCGGACGGCGGAGACGACCTATCACCCCGTCGGCACAGCCAAGATGGGCCTGGCGAGCGATCCGATGGCGGTGGTCGACGCCGAGTGCCGGGTGCACGGCATCGCGGGCCTCCGGGTCATCGACGCCTCGGTGATGCCGAACCTGATCGGCGGCAACACCAACGCCCCCACCATCATGATCGCCGAGAAGGTGTCGGACGCCATCCGCGGGCGGGCCTACCTGCCGCCGGAGGACGCGCCGGTGTTCGGAGACCGCGAGGCGGCGTGATTGTTCTTGATTTGTTCTTGACATCGCGTCGGGAATTCGGTAGGGTTCAGGTCTGGTGAAGGGGTGCGCCCGGGCCGCGCTCGACCTGGTCCGCAAGATCCGTACGTCCCCGACGGCTGAGCTTGCAGCCTGCTCTCAGCCGGGACCCGCGCCCACGAGGGCGACGAGAGAGAGGGCGGCTGGGCTGGCTCTGGCCTAGCGCCTAGAGCTGGCATACCTCGCCGCCGCACTTCCTCGGACTGCCAGCGGCGGATCACACTTTCAGGGATTGAGCCTGTCCCGCTCGCTTCGCGGGAGAGAGGCGCGCTGCTGCGGATTCCGCGCCTGATCGCAGGCCCGAGGCGCACTGGGACCAACGACATCAACTCAAGGAGTAAGCCATGGCGAAGACGTCAGGGGGCGCAGGGCCGCATGCGGCGGGGAAGGCGCCGGCCAAGGGCGGGCCGGCGAAGCCCAAACCGGTGACGCGGTACTCGGCTCCGGCGGGGCGCCGTATCTGCGAGCTCATCGAGGCGGGAAAGGCGACGCGGCAGATCGCCCGGATGGAGGAGATGCCGTCGGAGAGCACGATCTATCGCTGGCGCGACGCCCATCCAGACTTCGCGGTGATGCTGGCCCGGGCGCGGGATATCGCCTCGGACGCGGCGGTGGAGGCCGCCCTGGAGATCGCGGCCCAGACAACCAAGGAGACGGTCGCGGCCGACCGGCTGAAGATCAACACCCTGCTCTGGCGGGCCTCGCACGGGGCGCCGCGTCGGTGGGGCGGCAAGGGCGAGGCCGGCGGGGCGGCTGGTGCAAGCGAGGAGAAGGTCGCGCCGCGGCGGATCGACGTGCGCATCCGGCGCTTCGTGGCAGCCCAGCGCGAGGACGGCACGCCGGTCACCCGCGAGATCCTGGCGGACGGGAGCACCGTTGATCATGACGGCTAAAGCGAAGGACGCGGACGTCGCGCCGGCGGAGCCGGCGGCGGCGCGGGTGGTGAAGATGCGCGACCTGCCGTTTCACTGGCATCCGCGCTGGTACCAGGCGGCGCTGTGGGAGGCCCTGAACGAGCGCGGCGTGCGGCGGGTCGACGTGGTGGCGCATCGGCGGTGGGGGAAGGACGAGGTGGCGCTGCACTGGGCGGCGGGGCAGGCGGCGACGCGGCCGGGCAACTACTGGCACATGCTGCCGACCGCCGAGCAGGGGCGAAAGGCGATCTGGCTGGCCAACAACCCGCATACGGGACAGCGCCGCATCGACGAGGCCTTTCCCCTGGGGTTGCGCCGGCGGACGCTGGACGGGGAGATGCTGATCGAGCTCATCAACGGCTCGACGTGGCAGGTGCTGGGGGCGGAGAACGCCGACGCGGCGCGGGGGACCTCTGTGCTGGGCGTGGTGCTGTCGGAGTGGGCCGAGTGGTCGCCGCGGACCTGGACCACCCTCAGCCCGATCCTGGAGGAGAACGGCGGCTGGGCGATGTTCCTGTGGACGCCCAAGGGCCGCAACCACGCCACCGTCGCGTTCGAGAACCGCAAGCGGCAGCCGGAAACCTGGTTCTGCCTGAAGTCGCCCGCCTCGGAGACCGGGGTGTTCGACGAGGCCGGGCTGGCGGCGGCGCGGCGGGGCATCACCGACGTCTTGGGCGAGGCGGAGGGCGGGGCGCAATACGCCGCCGAATACATGCTGGAGTTCGACGCTGCGACGCCCGGCGCCTATTACGCCGGCGCCTTGGCGGAGGCGGAGCGGGAAGGGCGGATCGGGCGCGTGCCGATCGACCCATCGCTACCCGTTGAGACGGCCTGGGACCTGGGCATCGATGACTATACCGCCATCTGGTTCTTCCAGCAGGCCGGCCGCGAGGTTCGGGTGGTCGACTACTATGAGACCGGCGGGGTGGGGCTGGACACCATCGTGCGCGAGGCGATCGGCGGGCGCGACTGGCTGTGGGGCGCGCATCACCTGCCGCACGACGTGATGGTGCGCGAGCTGGCGACCGGGCGGTCGCGGTACGAAACCCTGGGCGGGCTGGGCCTGCGGCCGATCGTGGCGGGTTCGGCGACCGACCCGGAGGAGCGGATCAACGCGGCGCGCCTG
>JANPKX010000539.1:0-2136 GCA_031426235.1 Alphaproteobacteria bacterium
CGCCGAGGCCGCGACCGCCCTTGCCAGAGAGGGGCAACCACCGGATGTTGAGCGTCTGGCGCACGCGGGGGACGCGGTGGAGGCTGGATGAACGGCATCGCCGCACGCAGGCTCGTGGAAGACCCGGCGCCATTGGCGGAGGGCCCGGCGCCCCGCGCGCGCGTCAGCGTGGTGATGGTGGTCTACAGGACGGGCGAGGCGCTGGACCAGAGCCTGACCTGCGTGCTGGCCGATCCCCTGGTCGATGAGTTCGTGGTCGTCGACAACGGCTCCACGGCCGAGGAGGCCCGGCGCCTGCAGGCGGTCGCCGCCCGGGACGCGCGGCTGGTGGTGATCAGCGGCCACGGCAACATCGGCTTCGCCCGCGGCGCCAACCTGGGCGCGCGACGGGCGAGGGGAGAGCGGCTCGTCTTCCTCAACCCCGATGCCTTCCTGCAGGGCGGCTGCATCGCGGCGCTGGTCGCGGCCATCGAAGGCCAGCCGGTCCCCTGCGTGGTCGGCGGCCGGGTGCTGAACGCCGACGGCACCGAGCAGCGCGGCGGCCGGCGCGGCGAGATCACGCCCCTGAGCGCCCTCCTGTCTTTGAGCGGCCTCGCCCGCCGCGTGCCCGCCCTGCAGGGCTACGAGGTGCATTGGGAAGCCGAGACCCTGCCGACCGGCGCCCTCCCGACGCCCACGATCTCGGGCGCCTGCTTCTGCATGCGCCGCGAGGACTTCGACGTCATGGGCGGGTTCGATGAGGGCTATTTCCTTCACGTCGAGGACGTCGACCTGTGCTGGCGCGTGCGGCGCCAGGGCGGGGCGGTGCTGTTCCACCCGGGCGCAGAAGTGGTCCACATTGGCGGCACCAGCCGCACCAGCCCGCTCAAGGTCGAGTTCCACAAGGGCGTTGGCCTCGCCCGTTTCTTCCGCAAACGCGCCATTGGCCTGACGCAGACCGCCGCGGCGCTGGCGCTGACCCCGCTGGTGATCGCGGCGGCCCTGGCGCGCCCGGTTCTGAGGCGCCTGCGGCCCCGTTCCGCCTAGCCGTCTTCGGCGCGGCCATCGCCCTTGCCATTTTTCAAACGGTTGTTAGACCCCTGCCCCATGGCGAACGACGTGACCAAGCCGCCCGCGGCGAAAGAGACCTACGACGACCGGCCGTTTCATACCGAGAACCTGCCGCCCGAGGTGCGCGCGCCGTTGGCTCCCTACAAGGGCGCCGAACCGCCGGCGCCGGCATGGTTCCAGTGGGCCATCGCCCAGGAGCCGGAGCGGACCCTCGTTGGTCCGGAGGGCGCGCGGCTCGAAGCCCTGACCTGGGGCGAGCGGGGCAAGCCCGGCCTGCTGCTGGTCCACGGCAACAGCGCCCACGCCGACTGGTGGAGCTTCATCGCGCCTTACCTGGCCAAGGACTACCGCGTCACCGCCATGTCTCTGTCGGGGATGGGCGCGTCGGACTGGCGCGATGTCTACCGGTTCAGCGATTTCGCCGACGACGCCGAGGCCGTCTCGCGCGCCACCGGCCTCTATGACGGCGGCCGCAAGCCGATCTACATCGGCCACTCCTTCGGTGGCGGACAGGTGTTCTTCACCGCCGCCCGCTATCCCCAGAACATGCATGCCGCCGTTTTGGTGGATACCGGCTTCGGCGGCCCGCCGCCCGAGGTGCTGGAAGAGCGCAAGAAGCGGGCTGAAGTGCTGGCCAACATCCCCAGCGCCGACCGGCCCAGCCGCGTCTATCCCAGCCTGGAAAAGGCCCTGGAGCGGTTTCGCCTGATGCCCCCCCAGCCGGCCGAGAACCACTACATTCTCGACTTCATCGCCCGACGGTCCCTGAAACGCGCGCCGCTGCCCGCCGGCCAGGTCGCCGAGGATGGGACGGGCGAGGGCTGGGCGTGGCGCTTCGATCCCAATATGTGGGAAAAGATGGATCGCACCGGGGGCATGTTCGACGGCAAGATGCCCGACCTCCAGGTGCCCATGATCCACCTCTATGGCGACAAGAGCCGCATCATCGAGCGCAGAGCGGCCGGAGAGGATGGCTTCCTGTCGGGCACTGTCCAGGAAATCGAGATTCCCGACAGCCACCACCATGTGATGATCGACCAGCCGCTAGCCCTGGTGGCCGCCCTGCGCACGCTGCTGGCAAGCTGG
>JANPKX010000540.1:0-3665 GCA_031426235.1 Alphaproteobacteria bacterium
CACCGGGACAAGCCCGGTGATGACGAATGGGGGGTGCGGGTTGAATCGCGGGAGTGCTGGAGGGCCACCGATGTCGGTCAAGTCCGTCATCACCGCCGCGGCGCGCGGGCTCGGGCTCCTCTCTGCTGCTCAGGCCCTCGCCGCGCCGAAGGGCGAGATCCTCTTCGACACCTTTGGCGTGCCGCACATCTACGGCCAGGACGAAGCCTCGGTGTTCTACGGCTTCGGCTACGCCACCGCGAAGAACCACGGCGATGTGGTGGTCAAGCTGTACGGCCAGGCTCGGGGGCGAGCCGCCGAGTACTGGGGCCCGGCCGAGGTCGAGTCCGACAAGTGGGTGATCGCCAACGGCATCTATGAGCGGGCCAAGGTCTGGTACGCCAAGGAGCCGGCCAGTTTCCGCGCGAACCTGGACGCCTTCGCCGCCGGCATGAACGCCTACGCCAAAGCCCATCCCGAAGCGCTGGATCCGTCTGTGCTGCAGGTGTTCCCGATCACCGGGGTGGACGTTATGGCCCACGGCCACCGGCTGATGAACTACGTCTATGTGGCCCCCCAGGCGCGGACCATGGGCAACGCCGACGCGGGCTCCAACGCGTGGGCGGTGATGCCCGGCAAGTCGGCCAGCGGGAACACCCTGCTGCTGGCCAACCCGCACCTGCCCTGGGCGCCCAGCCAGCTCACCTATTTCGAGGCCGACCTTAACGGGCCCGGCATCAAGATGTACGGCGCGACCCAGGTCGGCCTGCCGGTACTGCGCTTCGCGTTCAATGATCGGATGGGCTTCACCAACACGGTCAACGGCATCCTGGGCGCGACCAACTACGAACTGAAGCTGGCGCCGGGCGGCTATCTCTACGACGGCAAGGTCCGGCCGTTCGCAACCTCGACCCGCACGTTCAAGGTCAAGCAGGCGGACGGATCGCTCAAGACCGAGACGCTGGAGTTACGGTCCTCCGTGCACGGTCCGGTGTTCGCCCGGGCGGACGGCAAGGCGGTGGCCCTGCGGGTGGCGGGCCTGGATCGCTCAGGCGGGCTTCGCCAGTACTGGGACATGGGCAAGTCAAAAAGCTTCGCCGAATACCAGGCGGTGATGAAGCGGCTGGACGTGCCGTCGTTCAACATCGTCTACGGCGACCGCGAAGGCCACGTTCAGTATCTCTACAACGGCATCCTGCCCCGCCACGCCGACGGCGACGTCGCCAAGTGGGGCGGCCTGGTCCCCGGCGATACCTCGGCGACGCTCTGGACTGAAACCCATACCTACGAGGATCTGCCGAAGGTCATCGATCCGCCGACCGGCTACGTCCAGAACACCAACGACCCGCCGTGGGTCGCCACCTATCCGCAGACGATCCAGGCCAAGGATTACCCGGCCTACATGGCCAACAACGGGCCTATGTCGCTCAGGGCCCAGCAGTCCTCGCACTTGATGGCCGATCCGCCCAAGATCACCTTCGACGACTTCGTGGCGCGCAAGCTGACCAGCCACGTGCTGATGACCGACCGGGTGCTGGACGAGTTGGTCGCCGCCGCGGCCGGCAACCGCGATCCGGACATTCAGGCCGCGGCCGCCGTGCTGAAAGGCTGGGATCGCACGGTCGACGCCAAGGCCACCGGGGCGCTGCTGTTCGAAGCCTGGGCGCGCAAGTTCGCTGGACCCAACTACCTCAACGACGCCAACTACAAGGTCCGCTGGGACCCGGCCCGGCCCATCGACACGCCCTATGGCTTGAAGGACCCCGCCCAGGCCGTGATCATGCTGAAGGCTGCCGCGGTCGAGGCGAAGGCCAGCTATGGCGCGCTCGACCGGCCGTTCGGCGAGGTCTCCCGGTTCGCCCTGGGCAAGGTGGACCTGCCCGGCAACGGGGGTTTCGGGAACACTGGGGTGTTCCACGTGATCACCTGGAGCCCGCTCAAGGACGGCAAGCGCACGCCCGTCCACGGCGAGACCTGGATGTCGATGGTGGAGTTCTCGACGCCGATCATAGCGGTCGGTCTGATGAGCTACGGCAATTCCACCCAGCCGGGCTCGCCGCATCGGAGCGACCAGCTGCAGCACCTCTCGGACAAGACCTTCCGTACCCTCTGGACCACGCGCGCCGAGGTCGAGAAGCACGTCGAGAGCCGGACTCCGTTTTAAGGAATGACCATGTCGCCGAGCGGTCGCGCTGAGCCCAACAGTTTCCGCTCATTCCGGCGAATGCCGGGATCCAGATGGGATGGCGTCGAGCGAAGTTCCAAGTCCGCTGCGCGCCTCCAACTGGGCTCGGAGCTCTGTGATCTGGTTCCCGGCATTCGCCGGGATGACCGGGTGTGGGGGACGGCCCTTGCGGGGATCGTCGCCAGCGCCGCCCTGATGCTGGGAACGGCCTCTCAGGCCGCCGACCCGCCGTTCGCCTCCGTCCAGCCCGACCTGCTCGGCATGTCCGGGTCGCTGTCGAACGCCTGGGCTGACGTCGACAACGACGGCGATCTCGACTTGGCAGTCTCCATGAAGAGCGGCGAGATCCGGCTCTACCGCAATGACAATGGCGTGCTGGTCAGCATCGGCGGCGCCATGGGCCTGCCCACCGCCGGCGGTGAGTTCCGGGCCTTGAGCTGGGGCGACTACGACGCCGACGGCTGGGTCGACCTGCTCGCCGGTTCCAGCCTGCCGGACAAGCCCACCGCCGTGTTCCGAAACCTGGCCGGCAAAGGTTTCACGAACGTCGCGTCAGAGATTGGCCTGACGATCCCGGGCCGCGCCTCGCGGCAGAACAACTGGATCGACTACGACAACGACGGCGATCTGGACCTGTTCGCCACCGACCGCGCGGGGCCGAACCGCCTCTACCGCAATGACGGCGGCCGGTTCGTGCAGGCCTTCGTCGGCGCCGGTCCCACCGAGTTCCGATCGACGGTCGGCGCCTGCTGGCTCGATTACGACAAGGATGGCGACTTGGACCTGTTCCTCGCCAACCAGTCGGGCAAGACCGACGCCCTGTGGCGCAACGACGGCGCGGCGTTCGTCGACGTGGCGTCCTCGCTCGGGATCGCCAGCGCCGGCCGGAAACCCACCGAAGGCGGCGTCGGCTGTGCGGTGGGCGACTACGACAACGACGGCAACCTGGACATCTTCGTTCCCAACTACGGCCGAAACGCGCTGTGGCGCGGCGACGGCAAGGGCGGCTTCACCAGCGCCGCGTCTGTCGCCGGCGTGGATGTGGAAAACGAGGCGGTCGGCGCAGCCTGGGGCGACTATGACAACGACGGCTACCCGGACCTGTCGGTGATGTCCTACGTGGGCGCGGCGCCCAACCAGGTTCCGACCAACAGCCTGTTCCACAACGAGGCCGGCAAGCGCTTCGTCAATGTACTGACCAAGGGCGGGCCCATGGACGCCGGGGACCATGGCGTCGCCTGGGTCGACTACGACCGGGACGGGGCGGTCGACCTCTCCCTGACCGACGGTTACAGCGACAAGGGCGGACACTTCCTGTTCCGCAACCTGCTGCCGCCCGCCGAGGCCCGTCAGAGCCTGCAGGTCACCGTGCTGGACGCCAAGGGCCGCTACACCCAGCAGGGCGCCGAGGTTCGGGTGTTCAGCCCCTCAGGCAAGCTGCTGGGCGCGGGCCAGGTCTCCACGGGCGGCGGCTATGGCTCGCAGGGCGCGACTCCGGTCC
>JANPKX010000541.1:0-3062 GCA_031426235.1 Alphaproteobacteria bacterium
CCCAGCGCGCCCCAGTCCTGCGCGAAGAAACTGGCGCCCAGGTCATTCACCTGGATGACGACCGGGCCTCCGGCGCCGGCTCATTGTCAGGTCTCGCATCAAGGAGTTGTCGTCATGCGTTCTGCCTCTCAACCCGTCGCCCCCTCGCGGTGGCTGCTCGCCCTTGCCATCGCCGCGGTCTCCACCCTGCCGTCCAGCCGGGCGCAGGCCGCCTTCGCCACGGCCGGCGTTTCCGGCGAGGCGCCCATCCCGGGGGTCAACAACAGCATGACGGCGGCCGGATTCGCCACGGCCGAAGCTCGGTTCAAGAATGGCTTCGCCCAGGCCAATGCCTATGAGTTCAAGGCGGGGATCGGCGCCTCGGCCTTTGCGGCCGCCAGCGGCGCGCTCAGCCGGAACACCGGCGCCTCCGCCAGCGCGGCCCTGGCCGACAGCTGGGTCGTGACCGACACCCTGTTCCTCGACAACCTGGCCGACGCGGTCTTCCTGCTGAATTTCAAGATCCGCGCGGACGGGTCGACCGAATCGAACAGCAGTCCGTTTCCGGGGAACCCCGCCTTCCAGTCCCAGACCTCGAGCTTCTACGACTACGACTGGAACGTGGGCGGGGTCACCGGCTCCGGCCACCATCAGAGCGACAAGCTGCTGTTCGGCAGGACGATCGACATCCACCGGGACAGCTTCAAGGGCGGCACGCTTCTGGTGAGCGCCGGGGATATCATCAACCTGCGCTTCAACGCGTCGGTCACGGCCGGCGCCTTCAGCCTGATCGGCGCGCCGGGCGACGCGGCCACGGAGTTCGATCACACCCTGGCCTGGGGCGGCGTCACCAGCATCTCGGCCATGACCCGGGCGGGCGATGCGATCGCGCTGCCTGACGGCTTCAGGCTATCCCTGGTCAGCCCCGGCAGCGGCTTTGACTACTGGAATCCGGCCGGACGAAATCCGTTCACGGCGCCCCTCGGCGTGCCCGAACCCGCGACCTGGGCGATGATGATCCTGGGCTTCGGGAGCGCCGGCGTGGTCCTGCGTCGCCGCAACCTGACGCCCAGACGCAGCTGACGACCAGCCCGGCTGCCCCATGGCCCCTGTGTGGGGCAGCCGAGGAGCCCAGGCGCGCTGGGGAAGGCGCGCGCACCCCCTCGCCCCGACGCGCCGCCGGCGCGCACCCCGCCCAAAATCTCACGGCAGATGCGAGCCTGCCGCTCAGGCCAGGTCAAGGTCGCGCCCCCGCGCGCCGCCCCGCGGTCGCCCTTCGGGCGAACCTTGAGGTGGCCTGAGAGGCTGGCAGGCTGGGCGGCATAAGATGTAAGTGCTAGCCGCATGCGGGGTCACTGCATTCAAAGACGGCTAAAGACGGGTGACACTTAGACGACGTTCGGAGAGCCCGCTTCCGGGCGCCTGAGTACTTCCAGCGTCGGGCGGTGGTGGGTCAGCG
This sequence comes from Alphaproteobacteria bacterium, assembly GCA_031426235.1. Classification (GTDB taxonomy): domain Bacteria; phylum Pseudomonadota; class Alphaproteobacteria; order Caulobacterales; family Caulobacteraceae; genus Phenylobacterium. The sequence continues at coordinate 1,439 of JANPKX010000541.1, forward strand.
CGACTCGCGGGCGTAACGAGGATGGACTAGTCACCCGCACAAGACTCCAGCGTCGGGTTCAACAAGGCGTTTTCCTTGCTCGGGTCACCTGTCCCGCGGAAAGGCGAGCCGGATCAAGCCGAGCAGATTGTTGGGCAGGGCAGGATTGTCCCCCCTCACTTGCTCGACGTGCTCCTCCGGAATTTGTTCGCCGAGGGCTCGCTCATAGCTTTCCGACGCTTTGCGCTCGGCACGCTTCACGACCGCCTTAAGGATCGGCGAAACCGACAGGAATAGGAAAGCGACAGCGGCGACTGCGGCGATGACAGCTTCAAGCGCTGGGTTAAGGGTTATCTGATCGCTTCCGATGTAAGCACTGAATGCGGCGAAGGTTACCAAGAGGCCGATGCCAACGCCGATACCTAACAATGCCGACCGCGCTGCTTTTCGGCAGATCAATCCGCGCTCCCTCTTCGCAACCTTCAGCCAAGCCGCAACGTGCCGCCTATTGGCATCTCGCAACTCGTTCGTCTCTCGTTCGAGAGTAGTGATCACGACCTCGCGTAGGTTGGCGTCTTGATCGTAGCGGTCGGCGAGCCTTTTGATAGCTTCCCGCCCCTTGGCGCGCTCCGCCGCAACTAGATCGCTTCGGATACGATCCAGCACCTCATCCGCAGTCGACGCAGACGCGGGCGTCCCGCCAGCGGCGACCGCATCCAACGTCATGGACATGTAAGCTGGCCGTTGAACTGCCGCCCAAAAGAGGTCTGCGCTCGTCGGGTTCACCGCCTGAAGAGTGGCGTACATCGAACCTACGATCTCAGGGGCGCTGGCCCGCGCACGCTGACAGTTCAAGAGTAGCTGGCGTTTCGAGAGGGTAGAGCGTTCGACACTTCCTCCGATCACCCAAAGGATACCAGCTATGTCGCGAACTAGGGCCGTGGGACCCACCACTCCCTCACCAGCGAAGGCCCGCTCCCGGCAAAACCGACTTGCCACTCTATAAAGCCGGTCGTTCCGGGTCAGCAGAATGAATTTGGCTTTCAAAACATCCCGCGTTTCGGCTCCCCGGCGTCGACGCATAACCCACGCGACAGAAGCGGCGTCGCGCTCAGCGGCTTCCATGTGCACGTAGTGGGACTGGATCGCAGCAAAGAAGTTGTGCTGATCCTCAACAGTGAACCGAGCGCCATCGCTGAGGTGCTTGAGGCTCTTCGGGTCCACGACCTGAACTGCTGACGCCTTCAGGAAGTACTCCACATCGTTCGCGAGCTCCTGGACGTCCTGCTCACGAATTTCCCCGTGCAGCATCGCCTGCGCGGTTGGGCCGGTCCGCTCCTGGGGCGGCTTGTTGAGAACCGCCCTCAAATTCCGTCGCACTTCCTCTACCGAGTGGCTCAGGATTGCGACGGTGGCGCTGTGCGCGCGCAGACCGTCCACAATAGCTTTGGCGTCCTCCTTCGCCGCTCGCCCAGAGACCCCGAGGAGTTCCATAGCAACCGGGGCGTCGAGGTAGACCTCCAACTCGGCGCGCACGTTCTGATTGGGCGAAGGCGTGCGAATTTCGATCAACGCCTCAGACATCATTGCCGCGCCGGCGAGATCAGCGACCCAGTCGAAGATCGTGGGTTCGTGCGTGCGCGCC
>JANPKX010000542.1:0-2746 GCA_031426235.1 Alphaproteobacteria bacterium
GGCCTCGGCGGCGCTTCGGATGTGGCAGACGATGAACACCACGTGGTGCGGCGCGGCGGCGGCGGCCTGGCGGATCTCCGGCGGCAGTGGCCAGGTCGCGGTCCGGCTGGCCCGCGCGTAAAGCTGCAATACGCCGTCGACGTCTGAGCCGGCCGTGGCGATCTGCGGGGGCCCGTCGGTTGCCCGGGCTAGACGCTCAAGATCGACGCCCGGCAGCTCCAGCTTATGAAAAGCCGCTGTGGCGCGGACGACCGCTCCATCGAGACTGAGAACGGCCGCGGCAATCGTTGCGGTGTCGAAGATCGGACTCGGCGCGCCACCGATGGCGTCTGGCGGCCCAGCGTCTCCCGCCTCCGTCAGAAAGGCCGCAACCTCCCGAAGCAACGACCCGTCGCCGGCGACCCCGCGCACGTCCAGCGCTGCGCCCTCAGCCTTTGGCAGAGCCGGATTACCTGTGCGCCCCATCCAACCTCCGTTTTAGATGCAACTTAAGACCTACGGTCGCCCAACGCCGATACTAGGCGCAAAGGCCGTCGCCTGACATCACTCTCATGCCGCCCAGGCCGCCGCGAAGCGGCGTAGCAGCGCCATGGCGGCGCTGTCGGCGATCCCCTGAGCTGCCGCCAGACGCAGGAACAGGTGTCCCCGGTTCCGCACGCCACGGGCGGGCAACCCCTGGCCTTCCATGCGGACGAGGCCCCGTTCGGCGGCCTTGCGATCCACCCAGACGAGCCGTCTCCCGAACGGTGTTTCCAGCGTCAGCCGGCCGCCCTTCTTCATCACGCTCGGGGCGACCTTCACGGTCATCCAGATGTCGTCGCCGCGCACCAGGACGCCGTCGACGGCGCGGATATAGACACAGAGCTCGACGCCCCCGGCGCGCACCTTGTCACCTGATCGCAGGCCGGGCGGCAGGACGATCCGAATCCTCTGGCCATCCGCCAATCCGTGATCGACCTCGCCGCCCTGAAGGGCAACCAGCGGGCTGATCTCAAGTTCCGGGTCGGGGGTGGGGCGTGGGCGGGCCGGAGCCTGAGCGAATCGCTCGCTCAAGGGGTCCTGGAGCCTGTGGTAGGCGTCCACTACCTGGCGGAACGCCTGCTCGTCGCCGCCCTTGTCGGGGTGCGCCCGCTTGGCGGCCTCGCGGAACGCCTGGCGCACCTCGGCAGGCGTCGAGGCGGAACTGACGCCCAGCACCTCGCGGGCATCCTTCAGCGACAACTCGGGCATCGGCCGACTCATGAGCTGCAACGCTAAGGGCATCGGCCTCAACGCTCCGTTAAGCGCTCGCAACCCGGGACGGGGTCGCGCTATATCCCGGCCGTGACCCAGAAAACCTTCATCCCCCCGTCGCCCAGCGAAACCGACTACGTCGCCCAGGTGGCCGCCGCCGAGCCGCCGCCCCTGCTGAGCGCCGACGACCCGATCGCGCTGTTCGACACCTGGTTTCAGGAGGCGGTGGCGAAGGAGCCCAACGACGCGAACGCCATGGCCCTGGCCACGGTGGATGCGGAAGGCCTGCCCGACGTGCGCATGGTGCTGCTGAAGGGCGCCGACGCGGACGGATTCGTCTTCTACACCAACCTCGGCAGCGCCAAGGGCCAGGAACTCGCGGCCAATCCCAAGGCGGCCCTGCTGTTCCACTGGAAATCGCTCCGGCGGCAGGTGCGCGTGCGCGGGACCGTGACACCCGTCAGCGCGGCGGAGGCTGACGCCTATTTCGCCACCCGCGCGCGGCCGGCCCAGCTGGGCGCCAGGGCCTCGGACCAGTCGCGCACGCTGCCGGACCGGCTGGCCCTGGAGAAGAAGATTGCCGAGGCGGGCCTGCGGTTCGGCCTGGGCAGGGTGCCGCGCCCGCCGCACTGGTCTGGTTTCCGGGTGACGCCCGAGGCGGTAGAATTCTGGCGCGATCGGCCGTTCCGCCTGCACGAGCGGCTGGTCTTCGAGCGCGCCGACGGCGGCTGGAGCACGCGCAGGCTGTTTCCTTGAACCTGACGCCGACCGCGCTCGAGGCCGAGATCGTAGCCTGGCTCGCCGGCCGCGCGGACACGACCATCGACACCGCCTGCGCCCATGTCTTCCTGGGCGCGGACGCGGCGTGGAAGATCAAGCGGCATGCCGACCTGGGCTATGCGGATTTCTCGACCGCCGAAAAACGGCGCTGGGCCCTGGACCGGGAACTTGCCTTCAACCAGGTCGCGGCCCCGGACATCTACCGCGCCGTCCGGGCGATCACGCGCGAGGCGGGCGGTGCGCTGGCGCTGGAGGGCTCCGGCGCGGTGGTGGAGCACGTCCTGGAGATGCGCCGCTTCAACGAGCACCAGGTGCTGGCCGCGACCCCCGACAGCATCGACGCCGCCCTGGCCGAGGCGCTGGGCCGGACCATAGCCGGATTCCACGCCGCGGCGCCGCTGAGGCCGGAGGGCGGGCTTGCCGCCATAGCCTTCACCGTCCAGTCCAACGCCCACCTGCTGCGCCAGACCTGCGAGGGCCTGGACCCAAAGCGCGTCGAGGTGATGGTCGCCCTGTCGGAAGCGGAGCTCGCACGGCAGGCGCCTTTGCTGGCCCGCCGCGGTGAGACCGGGTTCGCCCGCCGCTGCCATGGCGACCTGCACCTGGGCAACATCCTGCTGGAGAACGGCGGGCCGGTGTTGTTCGACTGCATCGAGTTCAACGACGTGCTGTCGGATCTGGACATCCAGTACGACCTCGCCTTCCTGCTGATGGACTTGGACTTCCGCGGCCG
>JANPKX010000543.1:0-1930 GCA_031426235.1 Alphaproteobacteria bacterium
TCCGCCAGTCGAACCTGTGCTCGGAGATTATGCTCCACACCGGCAAGGATCACCTGGGCGCGGAACGGACCGCCGTTTGCTGCCTTTCGTCGGTGAACGCAGAGACCTTCCTGGAGTGGCGCGACCACCCCACCTTCATCGAGGACGTCATGCGCTTCCTCGACAATGTCCTGGAAGACTTCATCACCCGCGCCCCGCCGGAGATGGCGAACGCGGTCTATGCCGCCCAGCGCGAGCGTTCCGTGGGCCTGGGCCTGATGGGCTTCCACTCGTTCCTGCAGAGCCAGAATGTGCCGTTCGAGAGCGCCATGGCGAAGAGCTGGAACATGCGCCTGTTCAAGACCCTGCGCCGGCAATGCGACGCCGCGTCCCGGAAGCTGGCGGCCGAGCGCGGGCCCTGCCCCGACGCCGCCGACCGGGGCGTGATGGAGCGGTTCAGCCACAAGCTGGCGATCGCGCCGACGGCCTCGATCTCGATCATCTGCGGCGGGACCAGCGCCGGGATCGAGCCGATCCCAGCCAATATCTACACCCACAAGACGCTGTCCGGGTCGTTCGCCGTCAAGAACCCCTTCCTGTGCGCCGTGCTCGACCGGACCGGCCACAATACCGCCGGCGTCTGGGACTCGATCCTGCAGAACGAGGGATCGGTCCAGCACCTCGACTTCCTCAGCCAGGACGACAAGGACGTCTTCAAAACCGCCTTCGAGATCGATCAGCGCTGGGTGGTCGAACTGGCCGCCGACCGGACGCCGGACATCTGCCAGAGCCAGTCGGTGAACCTGTTCCTCCCGGGCGACATCGATAAGTGGGACCTGCACATGCTGCACTGGACGGCATGGGAACGGGGCTGCAAGTCGCTGTATTACCTGCGGTCCAAATCGGTCCAGCGGGCCAGCCACGCCGGTGGCGAGGCGCTGGCGGCCATGGTCCACGCCGAAGGCAAGACCGACTACGAGGAATGCCTCGCCTGCCAGTAGCCGGCGACGAGCAGGGCTGCGCGTAGGGCGGGTCTGGGACAGCCAGCCGCCAGGTTCAGGCGAACCGCTGGGCGATTTACAGCTTCTGGCGCGTCAGTCCTTAAGGGCGATGGACGCACCGCCCCGGCGCTTGCGGGCGAGCGCCAGCCCTGGCGGAGGGCAAGCGCCCGCAGTGCTCACACCTTGGCGCAAAGCGTCGCGCTGCTGCGGGCGCGGCGCCCCGGCCAAACTGTCGCCCTAGTTCGTTGAAATGTAATCACAGGTTGAGTAACCGACCGAACGAGCTCTACCGTGGGCGCACGATGCTGTCGAAACTCAACCTTTCGGTGTTCTCCAAGCATCCACTTCGGCCCGAGATCGTTGATCGTTCCCCTCCACCGCGCCAGATCCCTATGACCTCGTCCCCCTCCATCATCTGCTCGCTTGCGATCGACGCGCCGCCGGGCGAGGTCTGGCGGGTGCTGACCACCCCTGAACTGGTCCGCGAATGGGCGGCTGCTTACGGCCAAGGCGCCGCGATCCGGACGTCCTGGCGGGTTGGCGAACCCATGGCCTGGAAGGCTGCCGATGGCGCGTTCCGTGCGAAGGGCGCCGTCGCCGCCCTCGAGCCCGAGCGCCTCTTGCGATTCGACTATGAGGCCGACCTTGTAACCGAGCGGCGGTCATTTTCGGACACGTTTGAACTCGAGCCGGACGGCCACACCACCCGGTTTCGGCTGACGACCGGCCCGTTGACCCGCGCTGATGTGGCGGCGTTGAAGGGCCCCACCGAACAAGCGGCACGGGAGATAAAGAGCCTGGCCGAGGAAAGCGCTGAGATTCACCGGCGCCGCACTGCGTCATAGCGGCCCCGGCCAGTCACGCGGGTGGCCGCGATCGCGCAATGGCCACCATCCGGGAATAATCGCGCGCCGCGAGGCGACCAATTGGCGAACTCGGCGTTGAGATTC
>JANPKX010000544.1:0-1892 GCA_031426235.1 Alphaproteobacteria bacterium
GACATGGCGGGCAGCGTCAACAAAGTGATCCTCATCGGCAACCTGGGCGCCGATCCCGAGATCCGCTCGCTGGGCTCTGGCGACCGCGTCGCCAACCTGAGGATCGCGACGTCCGAGACGTGGCGCGACCGCAACTCGGGCGAACGCAAGGAAAAGACCGAGTGGCACCGCGTCGTGGTATTCAACGAGAACATCGTGAAGGTCTGCGAGAACTATTTGAAGAAGGGCGCCAAGGTCTACATCGAGGGCTCGATCCAGACCCGCAAGTGGAACGACAACGCGGGCGTGGAGAAATTCTCCACCGAGATCGTGCTGCAGAAATTCCGCGGCGAGCTGACCATGCTGGACGGCCGCAGCGACGGCGCCGAACAAGGCCAGGGCGGTGGCTACGGCGCCAGCGGCGGGTTCGGCGCCTCCAGCGGCCCGCGCAACGGCGGCTCCGGACCTCGCGAGGACTTCTCCGCCAACCTGGACGACGAGATCCCGTTCTAGGAGGCTAGGCCTTGGCCGCGCGCTGTTTGCTGATTGCGGCCGTCTTTGCGTTTTCCGGGCTTCGTTGCGCGAGCGCCGGCCAGATGGTCGTCAACGAGGAGTACGGGTTCGAGGCGACGACGCCTGAGGGCTTTCCAACGTGCTTTGGACTGTCCGGATCGCACATTCATGGGGTCTACACGCGGCTCGACGGGAAAGGTTGTGACGATCCCAGGGGCGAGGCCTATCTCAGCTTTTGGGCTGACTATAACGCTGGGTTCAAGCCGTCGGTTCGCGCTTACATGTCCGGGTCCAGCGCCTGCAAAGGCACGAGACCGTCCAGGGTGGGAGTACGTCTTTCCATCGGTGGCCTGCCGACCTGGCGGTGCGTGCGAAAACGCGAGAATGGGAGCCGTGAAATGGTGCTTGTCGCGGCGACGGGCCGTTGGGACGCCGGCTTCGAAACCACCGCGCCGCACCTGATCTATACCCTCAGTTTTGGGACGACCGAGCAGCGACAGACTGCTGACCAAGCCTTGTTCGACGCTTTCCGGGGCAGCATCGTACTGCGCAAGCCTCGGTAGTCGGCGGCCTTCGTCCCTCAGTGCGCCGCCGGCGCCGGGCATTCGTCTGCGATCCGCCGCGCGTCCGTCGAGGCCTTCCCCACAATATCCAGCCCCAGGAACTCAGCAGCGATCTCGGCGGTCAGGGTGAAGCTTGTGGGCGTATAGCTTCCGGCGCCAGCGACGGCGATCTTGCGGCCTTTCTTGGAGACGCAGGTCCCCTTCAGCCGGATTTGGCCGCCGGAGATCACCTTGGTGGGGTAGGTGCAGGCGTAGTGCCGGTTCGAGGGGCCGGACATGAACTTCTCGACGTCCGCGGGGGTGATGCAGCGCTTCTCGGTAGAGGTCTGCCGGATCGGCGAGAGCAGCCGGTTCGTGGATTCCCAATAGCCGGGCTGGATGGCGGGCGCGGCGGCGGCCGGGGCCGCGGTCGACAGGAGGAGCGTAAGGGCAGAAGCGATTCGCATGACGACAGTCTGACGGGTCCAGGATGAACCGCGCATTAGCCGCCAGGTTCCGAAAGGCCGGGCGTCAGCAAATCCTGGTTGGCGGTCCGGATACGCGCCCCCGCCTCGTCGTAGAGGAACGGCAAGAAAGCATAGCGCCGTCCTCGGGTCACCGGCGTCGCTTCGTGCTGCAGGCTGCAGCAGAAGACCGCCGCCCCGCCCGTTGGCGGCCGAAAGGTGCGCGGCCCGAACTCGGGAAACCGCAGGTCGCCGCCCTCGAACGCATCGGCGTTCAGGTTGATCGAGACCGCGAAACGACGGTGGGCGGTGGCGAAGGTCTCGTTGTCGCGGTGGGGCCGGAACCAGCCGCCCGTCTGCGCATCGTAGCAGGCGACCAGATAGCGCTCCATGC
>JANPKX010000545.1:0-1563 GCA_031426235.1 Alphaproteobacteria bacterium
GGGATGCGGATCACCTCGCCAGCCCCTGCGGTTTCGACCCTATACCGCGCTTTCTTCAGCGGCTCGTAAGCCATCGTCCCCCCCCCCTTCACGGCCGCCCCGGACCACCAACCGCCTCCGCCGCGAACTCGAACCGGTGCACCACCCCCGTGATGTCCAGCATCACCTCCAGCCGCCGCGCCGTATCGGGCAGGCGCGCCAAGGGCAGCGGAGAGAGCGAGATCTGATCAGCGGCGACCGTCAGGGGGCGGAATGCCGCGGCTTCGGCCAGAGCCTCAGCATCCTTGAGGGCGCTGCGTGCTCGCGCCAAAACCTCGTCACTCCCGTTCGGGTCGGAGGGTGTGTTCGGACGAGGGGGCGGGAGCCCTGCGACGGTGGGTCCGTGGAGGTTCTCCTCGAACCGAAGAGACCGCTCGGTCACGGCGCGGAATTGGACATCGCCGCGCGCCAACGGTTGGTCGCGATCGTACGCGCGCTCCACCTCCCGACGAGCCAGAAATTTCAGGTCCGCAAGGCTGGGCATGGCGATCGGACCCTTGTCCGTACGGGCCCTGACCTGGGCCGCACTGACCTGCACCGGCGCCGCGCCAAAGTTCCGCACCGCGAGCACGAAGGCGGGCGGATCGCGGTAGGAGACGGTCGCCCGCTGAACGATGAGCACGACTTCCACGTCGCCGAGCCTGGACACCAAGGCAGGTTGGCCACGAACCTCTGCAAGCTTCTGATCGGCCAGCGGTATGGGCGTCAGCCGCAGCGAAGGCGCGGCTGCAAGCGTCGCCGGCGCCAGGACCAGCGCCGCCAAGGCCCCGATCCAGATGCGATCAAAGGTTGCGCCCCGCCCCATCCGCTACCGTCAAACGGCCTCGGCGCGAAATCAAGCCTCACTTTGGCGCACGGACCGACGGGCTCCGGGCAGGGCCTGCCACGCGGCGATAACAGCGACCACAACAGCCCCCACCAGCGCCACCGCCGCGACCTCCGGCTTCTCCCCGCGCTCCGCGATCCACACCGCGACCAACCCCCACGCGATCGGCACGCCGTAGACCCACAGCCGCGCCGCTCGCATCACCCACACGGCCACACCCACCACCACCCCAATCCCCACGAAGGCGGCCGCCTGATGCACCCCGTCCAGCATCCCCTCCGCGGTCAATACGGTCAGGATGTTGATCGCCGAGGCGATGGTCAGCCAGCCGGCGAGCAGGGCCAGGGGCGCCCAGACCAGCCACCGGTCCCGCCCCTCCGCCTGCGCCCGATCCGCGCGCGTCGCCAACAACCCCGCGACCAGGGCGCCGGCCGAGCCCACGATGATGGCGACGCTGGCCCACTTCCAGTCGGCGGACGAGGCGATGATCCAGAGGCCGCAGCCCGCGATGGCGGCGGCGGCGGGCGCGGCGATGCGGTCCAGCCCCGGGCGGGCGGCGTTGCGCGGCATCGCCTGCCAGACGGCATAGGTGATCAGTCCGGCGTAGATCAGGCTCCAGATCGAGAAGGCGTACCCCGCCGCGCGCAGCGTCGAATTGCCGTCGCCCGCGAACTCGCCGGCGGAGAGGCCCAGGTCGG
>JANPKX010000546.1:0-3924 GCA_031426235.1 Alphaproteobacteria bacterium
CGTTGCGCACCCTGGCGGGGTGCTTCGGCTTCTCCGGCGACGATGTGGAAAAGCCCTGCCGCGTGCTGTCCGGCGGCGAGAAGGCGCGCCTGGTCATGGCCAAGATGCTGTTCGATCCGCCGAACCTGCTGGTGCTCGACGAGCCCACCAACCACCTCGACATCGCCACCAAGGAGATGCTGGTCGCCGCCTTGGCGGACTTCGAGGGCGCCATGCTCTTCGTCAGCCACGACCGCCACTTCCTGGCCGCCCTGTCGAACCGCGTCCTGGAACTGACCCCCGAGGGCATCCACCAGTACGGCGGCGGCTACTCCGACTACGTCGACCGCACCGGTCAGGAAGCGCCGGGGCTGCATCCGGGCGGGTAGTTGCGCCTCTCCGCCCCCGATTCCCCCCGACTCACCGAACCGGCGTACCCTCGGTCCATGGACGAAGCAGCCAGGCTCCTGACGCTGGTCGCGCTCGCGGGCGCGGCGTTGACGTTGATCGGGGCGGCCTTTGCCTGGTTTCTGGATGAAAGACGGAGCCTCGGGCGGACCCTGACGCAGGCGCTGGGCGCGGCGCCGGACCCTCTGCTGGTGGCGCGCGGCCGTGGCGTGGGCGTAGGGTTCAATCTCACCACGGACTTGGTCGCCGTGGCCTGGGACAAGGGCGCGTGGCGGCTTGGCTACCGTTTGGACGAGCTGATGGGCGTAGAGTTGATCGTCGACCGGCAGGTCTGCGCGCGGGCCTTCCGGGGAGAAGGGCGGCGGCCGCTGGACCAGTTTCCCGAGCCGGAGGAGCGGGTGCGCCTGCGCTTCGTCTTTGACGATCCCGGCCATCCGGACTTCGACCTCGACCTGTGGCGACCCGAGGATGACGGCCTGCGCGGGCGCATGGACGCCGACGAGGCCCTGCACGAAGCCAACCGCTGGATGGCGCGGATGGAGGCGCTGTTGCGGCGGCCCGTCGCGGTGAGGACCCTGGCGATGGCGGCCCCAACGCCCCGGGTGGCGCCGCAGACGCCGTCGCCGCCCGCGGCGGCTGCAAACCTGCACGATGATGATCCGCCGTGGAACGACGACGAGGACGACGACCAAGAGATCGCCTCGGAACGCACCATAACTTGACGGTGTAAATCACCGTGACACTGTGCGGGCTCAGGGGAGGAACTGCCGATGACCAATCTGCTCGCCGCCGCCGCCGTCTTCGTCGCGATCCACCTGCTGGTTTCGGGCACGCGGATGCGTGACGCGATTACCGGCCGGATCGGCCAGGGTCCATACATGGGCCTGTTCTCCCTCGCCTCCGTCGGGGGCCTGGTGTGGCTTGGGTTCGGTTTCGCCGGGGCCCGCGGCGAGCCGTGGAACATCGCCTATTGGGACCTCACGCCCGCGACCCGGCACGTGCAGGTCGCTCTGCAGCTCCTGGCGATGTTGCTCATCGTACCCGGCCTGACGACGCCCAACCCGACCAGCGTGGGCCAGCAGGGTGCGCTGGACCGGCCGGACGTGGTGCGCGGCATGCTGCGCATCACCCGCCATCCCTTCCTCTGGGGCGTCGCGGTCTGGGCGGCGGGGCACCTGTTGGTCAACGGCGAGCAGGCCTCGATCGTGCTGTTCGGCGCGATGCTGGCCCTGGCGCTGTTCGGTACCGCCAGCATCGACGCCAAGCGCAAGCGCGCCCTGGGCCCGACCTGGGACGGCTTCGCCGCCCAGACATCCAACGTCCCATTCGCCGCCATCCTCTCAGGGCGCCAGAGCCTGAGGCTGGGCGAAATCGGCTGGTGGCGCCTGGCGCTCGGCGTCGCAGTCTGGGCCGCCCTGGCGGCGGGCCATCCGCACCTCTTCGGGGTGGCGGCGCTGGGCTGAGGCGCCCAATTTTCCGAACGTCATGGCTGGGCTCTTGTCCCGGCCATGACGAAACCAGGTACGGGTTACCCCCGCTCCCTCAGGCCTCGAAATCCAGGCCGACGTCGCCGTAGAATTCCCGCTTGTCGGCCCAGCGCTCGTCGACCGTCACGTGCAGGACCAGGTGTACCCGCCGATCGAGCAGTTCGATCAATTCCTCGCGCGCCTTCTGGCCAATCCACTTCAGCGACTGACCGCCCTGGCCGAGGATGATCGGCCGCTGGCTCTCGCGCTCGACATAGATGGTCTGCTCGATCCGCACGCCGCCGTCCTTGCGCTCCTCGAACTTGGTGGTGTCCACGGCCGCGGAATACGGCAGCTCCTCGTGGACGCGCAGGTAGATCTTCTCGCGGGTGATCTCGGCGGCCAGCAGGCGGGCTGGCAGGTCCGCGGTCTGGTCGGCGGGATAGAGCCACGGCCCTTGCGGCATCAGGGCCGCCAGCCGGGCCTTCAGGTCGTCCACCCCCTGGCCGTCGGCGGCCGAGATCATGAACACCTCGGAATAGACGCCGGTCTCGAACAGCCGCTGCGAGAGGGCCAGCAGGGTGTCGCGGCGCATGCCATCGATCTTGTTAAGCGCCAGGATCGCCTGTTTGCCGTTGGCCTTCAGGCCCGTGACGATCGATTCCACGTCGATGGCCGACTTCCGGTCGGCGGGCGTGCCCGACTTGGTCGGCGCGGCCAGCTCGGCGACGCTGTCGACCAAGTGGACGATGACCTCTGCATCCTCGGCCCCGCCCCAGGCGGCACGCACCATGGCCCGGTCTAGCCTGCGACGCGGCTGGAAGATGCCGGGGGTGTCCACCAGCACGATCTGGGCCTCCTGATGGAGCGCGACACCGCGGACGGGGAACCTCGTGGTCTGGACCTTCTGGGTGACGATCGAAACCTTGGCCCCCACGAGGCGGTTGGTCAGGGTGGACTTGCCCGCATTGGGCGCGCCGATGATGGCGGCGAAGCCGGCTCGGGTCGGAACCTCGGCGGGGGCCGTGGCGGGGGTTTCGGTGGTGGTCATGCGTCCCGGACTCTCTCAAGCAACTTCTCGGCGACGACCTTTTCGGCGTCCCGTATCGAACCGCCCTCGCCTGTCACGGGCTCATAGCCCTCGACCACGACTTCTATCCTGAAAAGCGGCTTGTGGCTGGGTCCGGTGCGCTCAAGCACCCTGTAGACGGGTAAGGGCAGGTGGCGGGCATAGGCCCATTCCTGCAACGCCACCTTCGGATTCTGCTTTTCGGGCGCGTGGAGGGTTGCGAACGGCTCCTTCCAGAACGTGATGACGAACGCGCGCGCCGCCTCGAGGCCGCCATCGAAGTAGAGCGCTGCGATCAGCGCCTCGCAGGCATCGCCCAGGACGCGATCGCTGTACCGGATGCCGGTCTTGCCGGTTCCACCGCCGAGTCGAAGCGTTGCCGACAGCCCAACGTCGCGCGCCACCTGGGCGCAGGTCTCCAGGTTGACGAGCTTGTGGTAGGCGCCCGACAGATCGCCCTCGCGCGCATCGGGCATACGCGTCAGCAGCTGCTCGGCTACGAGCAGGTTCAGCACGCGGTCGCCGAAAAACTCCAGCCGTTCGTTGTGGCGAAGCGTCGGCTGGCGATCGCCCACGCTGGCGTGCGTCAGCGCCTGTTCCAACAAGTCGCGGTCGACGAAGGTGTGGCCGATCCGGGCCTCCAGCGCCTCGATCGCGGCGGAGCGGGCGTTCACTTCAGCAGCTTGAAGAACCGGCTGGGCCGCGCGTCAATGACCCAGGTCCACGGCTTGAAGATCGAGGCCTCGGGTTTCCACGACAGCAGGATGATCTGCGCCTTGCCGACCAGGTTCTCGGCGGGAACCATGCCGACGCCGCCCGCCAGGGGGCTGACCCGGCTGTCGAGCGAATTGTCGCGGTTGTCGCCCATCATGAAGTAGTGGCCCTCGGGGACGACGAAGGTCTCGGTGTTGTCCAGCTGGCCGTCGGGGCCGAAATCCTGCGTCGTGTAGGTCTTGCCGCTCTCCAGCCGCTCCTGGAACCGGGCGACCTCGATCGGACCGG
>JANPKX010000547.1:0-4073 GCA_031426235.1 Alphaproteobacteria bacterium
CGCGAGAGTGCGGCCGGCCTTGTCCACGGCGCCCTTCAGCACCTCGACGCAGGCGGCGAAGATCGCCTCGGCGTCGTGTTCGACCCAGCCATCCTGCGGATAGTGCTGTTCCAGCGGCCGCCCCGCCTCGGCCAGCGCCGCTCCGTCGCGCGTAAACAGGATCGCCCGGGTGCTTGTCGTGCCCTGATCGAGCGCCAGGATCAGCGGTTCGGCCATCGTTTCGTCTTCCTCTCCAACAGCTGCGGCTTAAGCATCTTTTCATCGCCTGACGCCACTCTGCTCACGCCGCGCTCGCTTTAGAATGGAGGGATCCGGCGTTGAGTCTCGCGATGGGCAGCGAAAGTCTGCTTGATCTCGCAAAGAGCCGCCAGCCCGCGGACCGGGAGCGCCTGCTGCTGGCGATCGCGGATCTGTGCGACGCGCCCGTCGCCGGCGCCGTCATGACTGCCGCGCCGATCCAGTCCCTGCTGTCATCGATCTTCATGAGCCTGGTGGTCGAGGCCGAGCGGGATATCCGCCATCGCCTGTCGCGCAAGCTGGCCTCGGCGGCCTGGGCGCCGAACGCCCTGGTGAACGTGCTGGCCCTCGACGATATCGAGATCGCCCGGCCAATCATCGCGGGCAGCCCCGTCTTGCGCGACCTGGACCTGGTCCGCCTGCTGGTCGACGCCACGATCGAGCATCAGCTCGAGGTCGCGCGGCGGCCCAACCTGTCAGAGGTCGTGGTGTCCGCGATCCTGGAACAGGCTGAGCCGGCAGTGATGACAGCCCTGGCGGGCAACCCGACCGCCTGCCTCTCGGACGCAGACATGGCCGAGCTGGTGGAGGCCTCGCGTTTGATCGCGGCGATGCGGATGCCGCTGTCGCAGCATCCGAAGCTGACGAGCCAGCTGGCCAAGCGGCTCTACCTTTGGGCCGGACTGGCGCTGCGCCAGGGCCTGGCCGACCGGTTCCGCCTCGACACCCAGGCGCTCGACGAAGCCCTCGCCGGCGCTATCAGCGAGGCCCACTCGGGCTTGACGCCGGACGACCCGCTTCGGACCTCACGAGACGGCGAGCGCGAGGCGATGGAGCAACGCCTGATCGACAAGCTGCACGTCGCTGGCCAGCTACGGCCCGCTTACCTGGTTCGCGCCCTGCGCGAGGAACGCCTGGGCCTGTTCGCCGGCGCGCTTGCGATGCTGGGTGGATTCGAGCCTGCCCACGTGCAGGCGACCCTCGACTCCGACCGGCCCGAACTGCTGGCCCTTGCCTGCGCCGCCGTCGGCATCGACCGCAGCGTGTTCCCCGACATCCTGGAGATGACCCGCAAGCTGAACGCCGGCCGTCCGGGCGGCGGGTCGGAGGGCGCACGCAGGGCCGCGGTCGCCTTCGCACCCGTCTCGCCAGACGTCGCCGCGGCGGCCTTTCGGCAGGCCGCCCGGTCGCTGGCGGCGGCCTGAGCCCAACAGACGTTTGACACACCGCCGCGCTTCGGCGTCTCTAGCCGTCGATGAAAAAATCCGCCTTCGTCACCCGCCTCACCTTCGTCGCCAGCACCCGGCCGGAAGCGCAGGAGGCGCGCGACAAATTGGCGGCCCGCTATGGCGACGCCGGCATCGATGACGCCCAGGTGATCGTCGCGCTGGGGGGCGATGGCTTCATGCTGGAGACGGTTCACGCCCTGATGGCCTCAGGCAAGCCAATCTACGGCATGAACAAGGGCTCCATCGGGTTCCTGATGAACGAATTCGCCGACGACGACCTGCTGGGCCGTATCAACTCCGCCGAGCAGGCCGAAATCCATCCGCTGCGCATGCAGGCGGTGGACGTGGAGGGCAAGACCCACGAGGCCATCGCCTTTAACGAGGTCAGCCTGCTGCGCACCACGCGCCAGGCCGCCAAGCTGCGGATTTCCGTGGACGGCAAGGTGCGGCTGCAGGAACTGATCTGCGACGGAGCGCTGATCTCCACGCCCATGGGCTCCACGGCCTACAACCTGTCGGCCCATGGCCCGATTATCCCAATGGATTCCAAGATATTGGCGCTCACGCCCATCAGCGCGTTCCGGCCCCGACGCTGGCGCGGCGCCCTACTCTCGCACACGGCGCGGATGCGCCTGGAGGTGTTGGAAGGCGCCAAGCGACCGGTCAGCGCCGTCGCCGACAACTTCGAGGCGCCCAATGTCATCGAGGTCTACATCGCCGAGGATCGCGACGTGAAGATCTGCATGCTGTTCGACGCCGGCCGAAGTTTAGGCGAGCGCGTGCTGACGGAGCAGTTTTCGGTCTGACGGCTCTCGCCCGTCCCGGACCGCGCGGACGCGGCCCGGGCGCTGAAGGGCTTAGATCTTGTCGCCGGTCGTCCCGTTCGTGGCGTTGCCCCCCATAGACGGCGTTCCCGCCTGGAAGCTGCCCGATCCTCCAGTGGACCCGCCCATGGCCCCGTAGCCGCCGCCGCCGGCCGCTGGCTTGACCCGCAGGTTGTTCTGAACGTGATGCACCCCGGAGAGATCCTCAACGATCCGCTCCGCCCGGCGCTTGTCCTCGCGAGCACCGACCTCGCCGTTCAACGTCACTTCGCCGTCCTTGACGCTGATACTGATGTCGCTCGCGTCGATCCAGTCGTCGTCGGTCAGCCGCTGATGGGCGTCCTCTTCGATCCGCTCGTCAGAGCGCTTGTAGCCCTTCGGACCACGGCCACGATGGCTGCCATAGGTCGAGGCGCCCATGGCCTCACCGGCGTCCTGCGTGGCCTCGGAGAACCAGTTGGAGATCTTGCGACCCGTGCGACGGAAGAAGTCACCCGCCTCGCGGGCCCGGCCTTCCAGACCGTCGTCATCGTCAGAGCGCCAGTCGGCCCGTCCGCGATTCATCTCGCGCGCGTACCGGGCGTCCGCCTCAGAGGCGCCAAATTGCTGCGCCCCGCCCATGCCGCCGGTCCGGCCGTATTCACGTTGGCCGACTTGACCGTCGTCGCGGTGATGGCTGAAGGCCGGGCTCACGCCTTGGTAGTCACGGTCCTGCCACGGCGGGCGACCGCCGCGTCCGGGGTTGGGTTCGCGGCGATTTTCGCGCGGCATGTTGTAGCCTGCACCGCTGTCGCGCTCGCCAAATACGCGGTCGCGGTCGCGAAACGCGCGGTCTTCGCCGCCCGGCCAACGCTCGCCGTCACGGGCATCAGACAGCCCGTGTCCGCGCCACTGCTCGTCGCGTTCGTCAGTCCATCCACCAGCCATCGTCTTCTCCTTGCGTCCACAGATCAGCGGGCTCGCCCGCCACGCTGAAGAACGGGCGCACGCGTGGGCGCGTTCCCGGCGCGGTGTTCAAACTTGTCGTGAGACGGCGGGGAGAGGCACGCCTAGAGCGGGATGTTGTCGTGTTTCTTCCAGGGGTTCGACAGCGTCTTGCCCTTCAGGTTCTTCAGCGCATTGGAGATCCGCCGCCGCGTGGAATGGGGCATGATCACGTCGTCGATGTAGCCGCGTGAGGCCGCGACGAAGGGGTTGGCGAACTGGGCCTGGTACTCGGCTGTTCGCGCGGCAATGGCCTCGGGGTCGCCGATCTCGGAGCGGAAGATGATCTCCACCGCACCCTTCGCCCCCATCACCGCAATCTCGGCCGTGGGCCAGGCGTAGTTGATGTCGCCGCGGATGTGCTTGGAACTCATCACGTCATAGGCGCCGCCATAGGCCTTGCGCGTGATGATGGTGATCTTTGGTACCGTGGCCTCGGCATAGGCGAACAACAGCTTGGCGCCATGGCGGATCAGGCCGCCCTGCTCCTGCTTGGTGCCCGGCATGAAGCCCGGAACGTCCACGAACGTCAGGATCGGGATCTCGAAGCAGTCGCAGAAGCGCACGAAGCGGGCGCCCTTGCGCGATGAGTCGATGTCGAGCACGCCGGCCAGGGTCTGCGGCTGGTTGGCGACGATGCCCACCGGCTGCCCGTCCAAACGGCCGAAGCCGACGACGATGTTCTTGGCGAAGTCCTGGCTGATCTCGAAGAAGTCGCCCTCGTCCACGACCTTCTGGATCAGCTCCTTCATGTCGTAGGGCTTGTTCGGATTGGCCGGGACCAGAGTGTCCAGGCTCA
>JANPKX010000548.1:0-1578 GCA_031426235.1 Alphaproteobacteria bacterium
ATCCGCCGGCCGACCGTGGCGCGCGCGCCAAGGGTGGCGATCGCCGAGGCCATGGACACAGGATTGGCATTGTAGCTCTCGTCGATGAGCGTGAAGGCGCCGTCCTTCAGCAGCACGGCGGACTCCGCGCCGCGGCCTTCCAGGGGCTCGAACGCGCCGAGCGCGGCCACGCCGTCACCGACATCGACGTCCATCGCCTCCAGCATCAACAGCACGGCCAGGCTGGTAAGGCCCCAATGCAGGCCGGTCTGCCGCAGGGGGAAGTCCAGCGCTGCGCCATTCACTTCGGCCCGGACCCGCGCCTGACCACCGGACGCTGCAAAGTGGGTCAGCCGCGCGTCACAGCCCGCGCCCGTTCCAAATGTGCGTATTGTGGCTCCTGCGGCCCGGGCCTGCGCGCGCAGGAAATCGACCCATCGGTTGTCGGCATTCAGGATCGCGACGCCGCCCGGTTGGAGGCCCTCGAAGATCTCCGCCTTGGCCTGCGCCACGCCGGCTTCGCCATCGGCGAAATTCTCCGTGTGGACCGGCCCGACCGTGGTCACCAGCGCCACGTGCGGACGCACCATATTGGTCAGCGGCCGGATCTCATCCGCATGGTTCATGCCGATCTCGAACACCGCGCGCTGGGTGTCGCGGGGCATTCGAGCGAGGGTGAGGGGAACGCCGATGTGATTGTTGTAAGACTTCACCGACGCATGCGATTTGCCGGCCCGGGTGAGCCCGGCCATCACCGCCTGGGTCACGGTCGTCTTGCCCACGGAGCCCGTGATCGCCCCCCGCTGCGCAGCGGTCGCACGCACCCGCGCCGCCAGACCCAGCGCCTCCAGCGCGGCCAGCGTGTCGGCGACCTTCACGCCTGGCCCCGCTATGTCGCGCGAAACCAGGGCGCCTGCCGCCCCCCGTGCCAGCGCGGTCTCGATGAACTCGTGTCCGTCCCGCGCGCCCGTCAGGGCCACGAAGAGGTCGCCCGGTTGCAGCGTGCGGGTGTCGATGGAAACGCCGGTCGCGGCGAACCCTCCGACCTCCACCCCGCCCGTCGCGTTCCTGATATCGGCAGAGGTCCAGAGTGGGTCAGCCATGGACGAGTTCCAGCGCCTGGGCTGTCTCGACCACGTCGTCGAAGGGATGCACCACGTCGCCAACCGTCTGACCCTGCTCGTGGCCCTTGCCCGCCACCACGAGGATGTCGCCGTCGGACAGCATCGCTGCGGCCGCGCGGATCGCTTCACGCCTGTCGCCGATATCGCGCAGTCCGCCCGCGCCGGCCATCACCTCAGCGCGGATGGCGGCGGGGAGCTCGGAGCGCGGATTGTCGTCGGTGACGATCGCCACGTCGGCCAGGGTCCCGGCGATGCGGCCCATGATCGGCCGCTTGGTCCGGTCGCGGTCGCCGCCCGCGCCGAACACGACGATCAGCCGGCCGCGCACGTGCGGGCGCAGCGCCGCGAGCACGGTCTCAAGCCCGTCGGGCGTATGAGCATAGTCCACATAGGCCTCGCCCCCGCGGGGGCCCGCGCCGATACGCTGTAGCCGCCCTGGAGCGCCCGTCAGTCGCTCCAGACCCGCGAAGGCCGC
>JANPKX010000549.1:0-12837 GCA_031426235.1 Alphaproteobacteria bacterium
CAGATCGGCCTCACGAACCCAGCCGGGTGCGTCGGGCGCGAAGATCGCCTCGACGGGGCCGAGCACCGCATCGGCGCCGCTGCGCTCAGCCTCGGCCAGCAGGGCGGCCAGCCAGCCTGGCGCGGCGGTTTCGTCGTCGTCAAGGAATGCGATCCAAGCGCCTTCGGCGGCGTCGAGGCAGGCCTTTCGGGCGATGCAGATGTTGCGCGAGGGGGCGTGGATGTAGCGCACGGTGAGCCCTGTAGCGGCGGCGGCGCGTTCGACCCGTTCGCGGGCTTCCGGCTCGGCATCGTTGTCGGCCACGACGACGCGCAGGTTCATCTCGCCGGGCAGCCCCTGCGCGGCGAGGGAGGCCAGTGTGTCAACAATGGAATATCGGCGGTATGTGCAAATGCCGACTGTCAGAGAAGTCGTGCCGTCCATTATTCATCCCGCACGCAAGGCCGTTGGAACGCAAGGCTCAGCTTCGGGTTCCGGAGCCCAAGGTCTAAAGGCCAAGCTTGATATAACTGCGTTAGCTGGCCATCAACCTTGACCAATGCCTGAAGAACACAATTAGCAAGAAGTTAAAAACAAACACGGCTGAACTGGAACTCAACCCCATGGCCAGGGTTATTTTGGCTTCGCGGCAGGCAGTGGGCTTGCTGCTTAGCTTTCCGACGAGCCATGACCGATACGACCGTAGCGACCCGTGCGATCAACCGGGTCGCAATTCGACTGCCGAATGCAGACGAAGCCATGACCGGCGCCGTGCACTTCACGATCGCTGTGCTGGCGCTTGCGTTTCTGGCGCCCCTGATGCTGATCGTCGCCCTCGCGGTCTATATGCAGGACGGCGGACCGGTGATCTTCGCCCATCGCCGGGTCGGCCGGGACGGCAAGACGTTTCGCTGCCTGAAGTTCCGCAGCATGGCGATCGACGCGGAGCGTCGACTGGCGGAGGTTCTGGCCCAGGACCCTGACGCCCGCGCCGAGTGGGATAGGGACCACAAGCTGCGCAACGATCCCCGCGTGACCAAGCTGGGCGATTTTCTGCGCCGGACCAGCCTCGATGAGCTGCCGCAGCTCTTCAACGTGCTGATCGGCGAAATGAGCCTGGTCGGGCCCCGCCCGATCGTCGATGCCGAGATCGGCAAGTACGGTCGTCACTTCAAGCACTACTGCGCGGTGAAGCCTGGGATCACCGGCCTGTGGCAGGTGAGCGGCCGCAACGACACGACCTACCAGGCCCGCGTCGCCATGGATTGCCTCTATGCGCGCAGCCGCAGCGTGGGCCTGGATCTGGCGGTTTTGGTGAAGACCGTTCCCGCGGTGCTTCTGCGTCGGGGTTCCTACTAGGTCGTGTTCATGGCCGGGTCATCCGCAGCCTGCTTTCAGAGCGCCCGGCCGGTTCCAAACAGTGAGCGTAGCGTACCATGACCTATTTCAACTACCGCGGCCTGGCGATGCCAGAGAGCCGCCCAGAAACCGGCAACATCCGCGGCACCTCCGCCGGCAATGAGACGGTAACCGCGCCGGCCGGCGACACGTCGGTCTCGGGCGAGGGCGGCGGCGACCGTCTGATCGGGTCTGCCGGGGACAACCGCATCTGGATCACCGATCCGAAGGACGTGGCGGTCGAGGCGCCGGGCGGCGGGATCGACACCCAGATCGGCTGGACCTCGATCACCTTGGCGCCCAACGTCGAGAACCTGATCGTCCACCAGGACTTCAACTATGCGGTCGGCAACACCCTCGACAATCTGATCATCGTCGATGGCAGCCAGTGGGTGAACGGCCTCGCCGGCGATGATGTCCTAGTTGGTTCGGAAACCCAGCGCACGACCTTCCAGGTCAAGGTCGGTGAGGGCAACGACGTCATCTACAACTGGAATGGAAACTCCCAGCTCCAGCTTTTGAACGCGCCGCAGCTGAAGACGGCGGCCGACATCCGCGCCAACATGACCCAGTCCGGCGCGGACATGGTGCTACGCCTTTCGCCGACGGAGACCCTGACCTTCCGGGGCGTCTCGCCCGAAAAGTTCGCGGACCGCCAGTTCCTGGTGTCGCTAGATACCTCGAAGCTGGGGTCGCTGAGCTTCAGCGACGAGTTCGACCGTTTGCAGATCCGCGATCCCTCAACCGGGACCGGCCTTTGGAACACCAACTTCGGCGGCAACCTGAAAGACCAGTGGGCCTATACGCTGGTGTCGAATGGTGAACAGCAGGCGTACGTCGCGGCCGGGTTCCAGGGTCGGGGCGAGCAGGACATCGGCGTCAACCCGTTCAGTATCTCCGACGGTGTGCTGAGCATAACCGCCCGCCCTATGGCGCCGGAGTCGGTCTATCCGGCCTGGGGCGCCAACTACAGCTCAGGCATGCTGAACACCCTGGGCAGCTTCACCCAGAAGTTCGGCTACTTCGAGATGCGCGCCGAAGTTCCGACGGCTGTCGGTACCTGGCCCGCATTCTGGATGCTGCCCAGCCCGTACGGCCCCGGCGTCGAGGCCGACATCATGGAAGGGTTGGGCGCGACGCCCAACGTTGACTACCGCCGCGCGTTCGGTGGCGCGGAGACCCAGTACGACAACACCCTGACCGTCAATCCGGGCGGCTTCCACACCTACGGCATGCTGTGGACGGCTACCAAGGTGAGCTTCTTCTACGACGGCATCGAGGTGTTGAGCGGGCCGACGCCGGCGAACTGGACCGGACCTATGGGGCTGATCGTCAATCTGGCTGTCGGCGGCTGGGGCGGGACCCCCAAGGCAAGCGACTTCCCGGCCCAAATGAAGATCGATTACATCCGGGCGTACACCCTCGCGGATGGCACCACCCAGGTGAACCACACGACGCCGGAGGTTCCGGTCGCGACCCTGCAGGACGGCGGCGCATCCAGTGGCCAGGTGGCTCAAACGCTGGTTTTCGACGCCGGCGGCGGCGCGTTGAACGACGCCCACATCAAGATCCTCGCCGCGCAGCCGACGGGTCTTCCGCCCGGCCGCACGATGCTGATCTGGGAAGACGCCGGCGCGGTGTTCGGCGCGGTCTCGGACGGGGTCACCCAGGCGCCGCCCACGGTTCTGATGGCTGGAAGCATCAGCCAGTTCACCGGCGCGGGCGCCTGGCTCAGCAACGGTAAGGTGGTATTCTCTTATCTCCGCCCCAATGCAGACGGCGGCCAGGATCTCTGGGACATGGTGTTCGATCCCGCCAAGCGCACGTTCGTGCGGCAGGATCTGGGACCGGCAAGCGGTCAGGCCGATGTGCACTTCGTCGCCACCGCCAATGGCGGCTTTGCGGTGAGCTGGCGTGGTCCAGAAGGCGCCACCCTGGCGCGCGGATACGACGAATACGCCTACGGCGGCGACGTGCCCGGTTGGTATGGCCCCACGCGCCAGATCACGGGCGCCTTGACGGGCTACACCGCCGACGGCCGCCTGATCGCCGCAGATGGCACGGAACAGCACCTGTACGCCATGGCGCGGCCCTCGACGTACGTCGCCCCGACGCTGTCGCTTGGGTCGACACCTTTGACCCTGGACGAAGGTGCCTCGGGCGCGACGGCGTTCGCTTTCACCGTGACCCGCGTCGGCGCCGCGAGCGGAACCGCGACGGTGGACTGGGCCGTGACTGGCGCCGGCAGCCGCCCTGCCGATGCGGCCGACTTCCAGGGCGGTGTCCTGCCGACCGGGCGACTGACCTTCGCGGCCGGTGAGACCAGCAAGACGATCACCATCAACGTCGCGGGCGACACCGTCACCGAGACGGACGAAAGCTTCGCTGTGACGCTCTCCAATCCGGTCGGCATCGGCCTGCAGACGATGAGCCAGGCCGGTACCATCCGGAACGACGACGGAGCGGCCGCGCCCGCGCCGACGCCGACGCCGACCAGTTCGGGCGGCCAGACCATCAACTCGATGGGTCCCGGGTCCAACTTGACCGGGACCAGCGGCGACGACACGATCAACGGCGGCCAGGGCGGCGACATCCTGACCGGCGGCGCCGGCGCCGACCGGTTCGTCTTCAACAACGAGCCCTGGTCCCCGGCGCGCATCACCGATTTCAAGCGTGGGACCGACCGGCTCGACCTGTCGGCGCTGCTGCAGAAGGCGGGCTACACCGGCTCCGACCCTGTCGGCGACCGCTTCATCACCTTCCTGGACGACAGTGCGGGCGGCACCAAGCTGCTGTTCGACCGCGACGGCGCCGGGCCGAGTCCGCAATGGGCGAATTACATACTGCACCTGGAGAATGTATCGGCCACGGGGCTGACGTGGTCGGCCTTGAGCGGTTCCGGCGCCAGCGCGCCGCCGCCGCCGCCGCCGCCGACCGCACCTGGCGCAGGAACTCTCGTCGTTTTCGCCGGCCAGTCCAACATGGGCGCGCCAGGCACCACGAGCGCCAACCTGCCCGCGGCCTGGACGCCGGACACGCATCTGCGGATCTGGGATCCTCAGGCTCACGCGTTCGTGCAGATGCAGCCGGGCGTCAACACCGGCTACGGCGCCAATGCCGCCGGCTGGGGACCCGAAGTCCAGTTTGCGATCGACTTTCGGGCCGCGCGTCCGGGGCAGGATCTCTTTATCGTCAAGTCGGTGTACGGCGGCACGCCGCTGGCCAAAGACACCCTGGCCTATCACGCGGACTGGTCGCCCACGAGCACCGGCGAGCTGTTCGACCAGACCACCCAGATGGTGCGCGAAGCCGGAACGGCGGCGGGCGGCTTGAAACCCGCGGCGGTGTTCTTCGGCCAGGGCGAGGAAGACGCCAACACGGCGGTCGCAGCCCAGGCCTATGGCGACAATCTCAGCGCCTTCTTCACCGCGGTTCGCAGTTCCTGGTTGAACGACCCGGCCGGTAAGATCGGCTTCTTCCGGATCGGGACGTCACCCACCTATTCGGCCGACGTTCGCTCCGGGCAATTGCGGGTCGACCAGGCCGATCCCAACGCCACCAGCTTCGACTCCGCCGGCTATCCCTTGCAGGCCGATGGTCTCCACTTCGCGCCGTCCGCGGTCGTCATGGAGGGCGATGCCTATTTCCAGTTGTTCCAAGGCTGGTCGACCGGTGCGGCGAGCGGCGGCGGTGGCGGCGGCGGAACGTCGGGACAGGTGATCACCTCGGCAGGGCCGGGCTCGACCTTGCTTGGCGGCGCCGGGGCGGACACCTTGATCGCCAGCCAAGGCTCCGACGTGCTGACCGGCGGCGAGGGGGCCGACACGTTCGCGTTCCCGGCCGAACCCTGGTCGCCCGCCCGGATCACCGACTTCAAGCTTGGGACAGACCGTCTCGACCTCTCCAACCTGCTCCAGAAGGCAGGCTACAGCGGGGCGGACCCGGTCGCGGATCGGTTTGTGACCTTGCTGGATGACGGCGCGGGCGGCACCAAGCTTCTGTTCGACCGGGACGGCGCAGGCGGAAATCCGCAGTGGCCGAACTACATCCTGCATCTGGAGCGGGTAGCCGCGTCTGGGCTCACATGGGCGGCGTTGAGTAGCCCGGGCGGCGCGCCTGCTCCGACGCCAACGCCAACGCCGACGCCTACCCCGACCCCGACGCCCGCACCCGCGCCGGGGGCGACGGTGCAGACCGCCGCTTCGACCTATACGCTGGCGGCGGGCGAGCAGGACCTCAGGCTCATCGGCTCGGCGTCGCAATCGGGCACGGGAAACCCCCAGGGCAACGTCCTGACCTCGAACGATTACGGCTCGACGCTGAACGGAATGGACGGCGCCGATACTCTGGTGGCCGGACACGGCGCGGATCGGCTGATCGGCGGCTCAGGGAGCGACACGTTCGTCTTCAAGGCGACGCCCTGGAACGGCGGACATGTAGTTGACTTCACCGTCGGGACCGACCGCCTCGACTTCTCTGCGCTGTTCAGCGCGAGCAGCTATCGCGGCTCTGACCCCGTCGCCGACGGATATGTCAGCTTCGGGTCGGACGGCGCGGGCGGGACGACCGTCTTCTACGACACGGACGGTCCGGCTTCGGGCAACACGATCCGCTTCACCATGACGACCCTGGACAAGGTTGCGCCGTCCGGGCTGACGTGGGCGCAACTCATGTCAGGAGGCGGCACGCCGACGCCCGCGCCGACACCGACACCAACGGGTACGGCGGGTCAGGTGCTGACCTCCGCCAAATACGGCGACACGCTGCTCGGCGGTACGGGAGCCGACACCCTGAACGCGGGTCAAGGCCCGGATCTGCTGACGGGCGGCGGAGGCGCCGACCGCTTTGTCTTCGCCAAGGCGCCTTGGAACGCCGGTCACGTCTCGGACTTCACCCCGGGTGTCGATACCCTGGACCTGCGCGCGCTGGTTTCGGGCTCAGGCTACACGGGCGCCAACCCTGTCGCCGACCGCTGGGTGGATTTCCAGGCGGACGGCGCGGGCGGCACGCGGGTCTACGTGGATCTGGACGGTCCCTCCGGCAAGGAGTGGCCGACCCTGATCACCACGCTCGATCACGTCCTGCCCGGCCAGTTGAAGGCAGGGGATTGGCTCTTCTAGCGCTTCAGACCAGCCAGTCCGAGGCGTGCAGCGTGGTCGGAGCCACATTCTGCAGCGTCGAAATCAGGAAGGGCCATTGGGCTCCGTGCGGACCATCGACGTCCACATAGACCCGCGTGCCGCCAACCCCATCCGCGTCAAGGCGAAGGTAGCCCTCGGCGATAGGGTCGGCGCCCGCATAGCCCATGGTGGCGAAGATCGGACGCAGGTCCAGGCGGTCTGCCCCAGGCACGAAGTCGATCACCTGTCCGGCATTCCAAGGCGTGGCGGCGAAGACGAAGTGGTCCGCTCCCGCGCCCCCGACCAGCACGTCCGGTCCCTGCCCCGCGGTCAAGGTGTCTGCGCCGGCGCCGCCTTCGAGGCGGTCGCCGTAGGCCGCCGACTTCACCAGAATTCCTACAGGTGCGGACAGGGCAGGCGTCGGGTTCATCAGCTTGGCAGCGGTCAGGTCGCCGGGCCGGACGTTGTCCAAGGTGGTCAGCGTGATCGGCCAGGGATTGCCGGCGCCCTTGCCGTCGATGTCCCAGCAGACCTGAGCGAAGCCGGCCGCATCGGTGCGGATGATCAGATACCCGTCGGCCAGCGGGTCAGAGCCCGTGTAGCCCGAGAGCTTGATGAGGCTGGACAGGTCCAGCCGGTCCACGCCCACCGTGAAGTCGGTGACATGACCCGCGTTCCAGGGCAGTTTGGCGAAGGCGAAGGTGTCGGGTCCGCCGCCGCCGGTGAGCGCGTCGGCGCCCTGGCTGGCGTTCAGAGTGTCGGCTCCTGCGCCGCCAACGAGGCGGTCGCCAGCGTGCGCAGCGGTCAGGACCTGCCCTTCGGCCACGGGCGCACTCTGGGCGGCCGACGCCGCGTCGACCACGGCGACGTGTTCACCGGGCGTCCCGAGAACCTTGGCCGCCGTCAGCAGGCTGGGCGCGACGTTGTCCAGGGTCGTGATCACGAACGACCAGGGGTTTGCCGAGGCGGGGCCGTCGATGTCCAGCATCACCCGCGTGCCGCCCGCGCCGTCGCTTTCGAAGCGCAGGTAGCCGTCGGCGACCGGATCGGCGCCGCTGTAGCCCGGCGCGAAGAGACCGGAGATATCCAGCTTGTCGACGCCGACGTTGAAGTCGGTGACGTGGCCGGCGTTCCACGGCAACTTGGTGAATTGGAAGGTGTCGGCGCCGGCGCCGCCAGTGAGTTTGTCAGGGCCCTGTCCTGCGCTCAGGGTATCGCGCCCTGCGCCACCGGTCAGGGTTTCACCGTAGGTCGTCGACTTGAGGACCAGGCCCTCGCCGGAAGCCGGTACGGGCGCGACCGGCGGCGCGGGCGCGGTGGGGTTGGATGTCGCGGGGGCTGGCGTGGTTGGGGCCGGGGCCGTCGGAGCCACCGGGCCCGCCGGAGCTCCGGCGCCACCCGCCAGCGAATAGGCGCGGATGTAGTCGATACGCATTTCCGCGGGCAAAGCCGACTTGTCGATCGCGCCGCCCCATCCGCCGACCGCCATGTTGGCCAGCATGAACATCGGCTTGTTCATGTCTGCCGGAGTCGCGGTGCGGAAAACCTGAACGCCGTCGACGAACCAGGTGAGGTCGCTGGCTGTCCAGAGCACCCCATAGGTGTGGAAGCCGCTTGCCGTGTCGGGCACGAAGGCCGCCTGCCCGTTGGATGTGTGGACGCCGTTGAGGCCCGAATGCTCAGTGCTCCAGGACGACCTGGAGTCGAACGTCAGGGTCTCCATGATGTCCAGCTCGGGGGGCCAGGAGCCGTCGGCAGGCAGCATCCAGAAGGCCGGCCAGGCCCCGGCCGCGTCGGGTAGGTCGGCGCGCATCTCGAAGTAGCCGTAGGTCTGCGAGAACGTCGGCTGGGTGGTGATCAGGCCTGACGTGTACTGGTACCCGTAAATCTCGGTGCTGGTCGACGGGCGCGCGATGATCGACAGCGTGCCGTCGTTGTTGGAGACGAAAGGGCTCTCGGAGAAGTCGCCGGCGTGGCCGCGGAAATAGGGCGAAGTGTAGATCTGCTTCTCGTCGTTCGTCGCCAGGGTGTAGGAGCCCGCGCCCTGCTCCCCCTGGTAGCCATAGTCGGGGCGCCACAGGCCGGACGGGTTGCTCTGGGCGTCCCAAAGCGAGAGGGGCTTGTTGAATTCGTCGTGGAACGTCATCGCGCCCAAGCGGCTCGTGTCGAGTTGCAGCTGAAAATCCCGGACGCTGAGGTCCGCCACCTTGACCTGGCGGATCACCAGGCCGTCCCCGTTGGCCATGTCCAGGCGGACATCGGCGCCCACTTGAGTGAGCCGCGTCTGGACCTGGGCGAAGCTGGTAAACCCACTGGTCAGCCGGATCACGTCCTCGCCAGGCTTGAAGTCCTGAACGACGTCATTGCCCTCGCCCTTGATGACGATGAAGGTGTCGCTGCCGGCTCCGCCGACAAGCACGTCCTGCCCGCCGCCGCCGTAGAGCTGCTGCGCGCCCGCGCCGCCCTGGATGATGTTGTCGCGGCCGTCGCCCGCGCCATAGGTCTTGTCGCCCTCAACCTGGAGGTTCTCGATGTTGGGATGGTTCGGCAGGTAAACGCTGGTCCAGGAGACGATCTTGTCGACGCCGCCGCCAGCCATTTCGATGGCGCGGTCCAGGGGTGACTTCAGATAATAGGTGTCATCGCCGCCGCCGCCGGTCATCAGGTCGCCCTGACCACCCCAGAACGACTCCGCGGCCGCCCCGCCCACCAACGAGTCCTTGGCGTCCGTGCCATAGAAATTCCGGACAGCCGTGTTCGTTTCGGCAGCAACGCTGCCGTCGTACTTGAACAATGACATAACTTCCCCGACCGATTTTACTGGCGCCCGACACGTCTCCTGGGCACTCGAAAGCTATCCCGCCCTCATTTCCGAGATGTAATCTTGTATGGCTAATGAATCATGTCGCAGTAGCTTGACCAGTGATGGCGCGTCGATCTTCTGTATCAAGCTTGACCATGACAAGACGACAATGTCGAACACGGTTCGACGAATCGGATATACTTCGGTTCTCTAAGTCTATGATCTTCTTGGAGATGAAGCTTGACTGTATAGGCCTAGCGCTACGTCGCTGCGGTGTTTTGTGGCGCAAGATGCGTTTCATCAGCACCAGAAAGGTTCCGTCCTGCGTCAATTTGTCGCAGTCTCTCGGGGATAGATGCGGGGCGCGATGTCCGACTGCGGCGCCGCATAGGGACCCCGTGCGTTATGAGAGCACCTGTGAGGAGCGGGTCAGGTTCGCATGCGCATGTTCAAACGGTTTCGTTCCCGAGACAGAGGCACGCCGCCGCCGACCCAACGGCACACGTCGGGCCGTGTCGTCTATGCCGTCGGGGACATACATGGACGCAGAGACCTCTTCGAACGTCTGTTGGCGCAAATTGCGGCGGACGCGGGGGAGGTCCCAGCCGCGGAACGACCGCTGCTGGTCTTGCTTGGCGACTACGTGGACAGGGGGCCGGACAGCCGCGGCGTCATAGATGCGGTGCTGACGGAAGTATTGGGCGATCGCTTCGAGGTCAGAGCCCTCATGGGCAATCATGAGCAGGCGATGCTGAGGTTCCTCGCCGATCCGATCTCGGGGGCGGCGTGGTTGCATCATGGCGCGGACGCGACGCTCCGATCTTACGGGGTGGCCGTGCCGGCCGGCGCGCTGGACGTCGACGCGCTGGTCCGCGTGCGCGACGACCTCCGAGGCCGTCCCCGCCGCGCATCGCGCCTTTCTGGAAGGCCTGGCGATGTCCCTGATCCAGGGAACCTATGGCTTCGTGCACGCGGGCGTGCGGCCGGGCGTTGAGTTCGAGGATCAGACCGACAGCGACATGCTGGGGATTCGCGCCGAATTCCTCACCCACCCGCATCCGTTCCGCTACGTGATCGTGCACGGACACACGCCCGAAGCCGAACCGCAATTGCGGCCGAACCGGCTGGGCCTGGACACCGGGGCCTATGCGACCGGCGTTCTGACGGCCGCCCGGCTTGAAGACGCCGACCAGCGGATCCTGCAGGTCACCCCTGCGAAGACGGGCCCTTAGGAACCATGAGACCGACCCCGCATTTGATCTTCGTACATAGGTGTTGGAGCGACGATCATGCGGCGTGTTTCGAGTTTGGCGTTGGCGCTGGTCGCCAGCGTCAGTGTTGCGTCAGTGGCGTCCGCCGCGGTTTTCGTCACGACCAGCCCGGGCCCTGATCCCGGCCCCGCCGCGGGCGAAACGCAGATCATCACCTTCGACGATGGCTCCGCGCCCCAGGGTGTCGAGATCAATGGAAATGGCGGCATCGTGCAGGCCGGCTATACCGCGCCGCTGGGCGATACGACCCCATTTCTGGTCACGCCACTGACGGGCGATAGCGGTAGCGTCGAGCTCAAGTTTGCCGACTTCCTTGGCGGCCGCGACGTCCGAAGCTTCAGCTTCTACTGGGGCTCGATAGACCGCTTCAACACGGTGCAACTGTTTGACCGGTCGGCGAACCAGATCGTCGTCCTGTCGGGCGACACCTTGCTGGGCGCGCTCGCCACGGGCTCCTCGACCGACCCTTCCGCCAACCGCCGCGTCTATTTCACGCTGACCGGGACCAGTCAGAACCTTGGGAGCCTGCGGTTGACGTCGACCGCGCCAGCCTTCGAAGCCGACACGTTCTCGTTCGCGGCCGTGCCCGAGCCGGGCTTGTGGGCAATGATGATCGCAGGCTTCGGCCTGCTGGGCGCCGCACTTCGCGTACGCCGTCGCGCCGCGGCCAAGGTGTTGGGCTCCAGCTTCAGCTAGAGCCCTCGACCAAGGCCGCGACATGCGTCAGCGGAACAACCAGTCCGAGGCGTGAAGGCTCGACGGGGCGACGTTTTCCAGCGTGGCGATCACTGTGGGCCATGGGTGGCCCGAACCGCGGCCGTCGGCGTCGAACAGGACGCGCGATCCGCCCATGCCGTCAGACACCACGCTAAGGTAGCCATCGGCAATCGGATCTCCGCCGCGATAGGACGCGGCCGTAAACAGCGCGCGAAGGTCGAGCACGTCGGCCCCCGGGGTGAAGTCAGCGACCCGACCGGCGTTCCATGGCAGCGCCTGGTACACGAAGTGATCGTCGCCCGCGCCGCCGATCAAACGATCGGGACCCTGACTGGCGTTCAGGGTGTCGGATCCCGCGCCGCCGGTCAGCGTCGCGCCCGGATAGGCCGACGTCAGGACCACGCCAGCGGGAGCGGGGGGTGGCGCCGGAGTCGGCGCTGGGCCCGCCCCGCCGCCGGTGAAGCTGGCGCTGGAGAGCGAGCCAGGCGCCACGCCGTCCAGCGTCACCACATGGAACTTCAGGCTGCTGGCGCCGCCAGGACCATCGGTGTCCAGCATCACGCGCGTCCCACCTGCGCCGTCGGAGACGAAGGTGACATAGCCCGCGCCCACCAGGTCGGACCCGCTGTAGCTGGTCAGGCCGGAGACGTTCAGCTTGTCGGTCCCCGGCTGGAAGTCAGTGATCCGTCCCGCGCTCCACGGCATGGCGCGGAACACGAACTGGTCGGCGCCGGCCCCGCCGGTCAGCCGGTCCGATCCCTGGCTGGCGTTCAGGGTGTCGGCCCCTGTCCCGCCGGTCAGCGTCGCGCCCGGATAGGTCGAGGTCAGCACCACACCCGTCGGGTCGGGACCCGGTGCGGGGGTCGGGGTGGGTGTGGGTGTGGGCGCAGGCGTCGGTGTCGGCGCCGGCGTGGGCGCCGGGCTGCTATCGCCCAGCGCATAGGCCCGAATGTAGTCGATCTTCAGCCCGGCTGGCCAGGGCGTGGAGCCGTCCGGCGCGCCGGCCCAGCCTCCGCCGATGCCGAGATTCACGATCATTTTCAGCGGCTGATTCATGTCGCTCGGCGTCGGCGTCGTCCAGACCGCCGTGCGATCGACGTAGAAGGTGACGGTGGTGGGTGTCCAAAGCGCGCCGTAGGTATGGAAGCCGTCGCCGTACGGATTGAAGCTCGGATTGCCGATGGCGGGCACCGCATTGCTGTGCAGGGCGTTATTCGCGGTCTTGGTGTCGCTGCCGAGGACCTCAAGGATGTCGATCTCGCGGTTGGTCTCGCCCAGCATCCAGAATGCGGGCCACAGCCCCTTGCCGTGCGGCAATTCGACCCGGATTTCGAAGTATCCGTAGGTCTGGGTGTAGTTGGACTGCAGCATTCCCGAGACGTAGCGGTAGCCCCACATCTGGGAGGAGACCGCATCGCTGACCGGCTGCGCGGAGATGGTCAAGATGCCGTCCTTGAAGGAGAACGGGTTCAGGCCCAGGGGCGCGCCCGCCGTGCCCTTGAACGAGGAGTCGGCGTAGATCTGCAGTTCGCCGTTGGCCGGCAGGGTG
>JANPKX010000550.1:0-4099 GCA_031426235.1 Alphaproteobacteria bacterium
TCATTGCCCAGCGCTAGCGGATCGGTGGTCATCGGATTGCCCATGGCGCCGAACAGATGGCGGCCGTGCTGGTTCTCCAATTCCCACTTGGGCGTGCGCACATAACGGTTGCGGTAGGCGACCTTGCCGTCCTCGACGTAAAAGCCGTGGACCATGCCGTCGCCGCCGAACCAGTGGTAGTCACCCTTGGGGTCAAACTGGGGGTTGGGGCCGATGCGGAACAGTGCGCCGCGCAGGGCCGTTGGGATCTCTCCGGTGACCTCAAGGTCGAAATCGTCCTCCGACCGCACCGGCGCGAAATTGCCCGCGAGGTAGGGATTGATGCGCACATCGCCGTCCATGGTGGTTCCTCCGCCGGACATTTGTATCTTACGTTGTAAATTGATCACGTAGCGAGTAGCCCTTGGCAAGTGAATTCTTCGAACGGCCCAGAGTATGCCCCGCGTCCTGACCGAGACTGATGTCGCCGACTTCCGCGAGCGCCTTTGCGAGGCCGCGGAGCAGCTGTTCGCCGAGCGCGGGCCGGAAGCCGTGACCATGCGCCAGCTGGCCTCGGAACTCGGCGTTTCGCCGATGACCCCCTACCGGTACTTCAAGGACAAGGACGATATCCTGGCGGCGGTGCGCACCAATGGCTTCAACCGTTTCGCCGAGACGTTGGAGCATGCCCGGGATGGCGCGCAGAGCGTCCGGGCGAAGGGTGCTGCGGTCGGAGAGGCCTATGTCAGCTTCGCCTTCGCTCACCCCAACACCTACAAGCTGATGTTCGATCTGAATCAGCCGCTGGACCCGGGCCACCCTGAGCTGGTCGAGGCCGGGCATCGGGCGCACCGTCAGATGAGCGCCTGGGTCGAGGACCTGGTCGGGGCCGGCGAGTTGCAGGGCGATCCGGAGGAGATCGGCGCCATGTTCTGGGCCGCAACGCACGGTGTCGTGGTTCTGGAGATGGCCGGCAAGTTGCCCCAGGGCACCGCGCTCGATCTACACCACCGGCTGGCCTCCACCCTTGCCCGGGGCCTCGCGCGGCCAGCTTGACCGACGCGGGGGCAAGGCGCCGATGATCGTCGCGAACGGGAGCAACCCATGACCGAGCCGAAACCCTTCACGGTCACGTGGACCGCGGCCGACGTCGAAGCCATCCTGGCCCGAGTGCGCGACTATTCCTGGCCGCAGCTCCCAGACATCGCCGATGGCTGGGCCTATGGCTGCGACGGGGCCTATCTGAAGTCGTTCTGCGCCGACTGGACCACGAGCTATGACTGGCGCGGGGCCATGGCCGACCTGAACCGCTTCCCGCAGTTCACGGTTCGGATCGAGGACTTCGACATCCACTTCCTGCACGTGGTCGGTGAGGCGGGTGGTAATCGGCCCCTGATCCTCAGCCACGGCTGGCCGGGCTCGCACTATGAATTCTGGGGCGTCATCGAGAAGCTGGCCTTCCCCTCGCGCTTCGGCGGCGACCCCGCGGACGCCTTCGACCTGGTGATCCCGTCCCTGCCCGGTTTCGGGTTCTCGTCGAAGCCGGCGCGCCCCGTCGGCCAGCGCACGACGGCGCAGCTGTTCAACACCCTGATGACTCAGGTGCTGGGGCACGAAACCTATCTGGCGCAGGGCGGCGACTGGGGGGCGTTGGTCACCTCGTGGCTCGGCCGCGACCACGGCGCCCACGCCCGTGCGATCCATCTGAACATGATGGGCTTCCGGCCGCCCGGCGGACCGCAAGGCGAGGCCGAGATCGCCTGGGCCCAGCGGCAGGCCGGCGCGCAGGAGGTCATGGGCGCCTACTTCCGCCTGCAGGTCTCAAAGCCCCAGTCGATCGCCTGGATGGGCGCCGGCAACCCGGTGGGCCAGGCGGCCTGGATCCTCGAGCGGTTCCACGACTGGTCGGACCTCCGCACCAAGTCCCTCGATGAGGCCTATGGCCGCGAGCGACTGATCACCAACATCATGCTCTACGTGATGACCGACAGCTTCACGACGGGCGCCTGGTACTACCGGGGACTGGTCGAGGAGGGCGGCCTGGCCTTCGCCCCCGGCGAGCGGCTCGAGACCCCCACGGCCTTCGCCAACTTCCCCGGCGAACCGCTTTACGCGGCCCCGCCCCGAAGCTTCGCCGAGCGCGCCCACAACATCGTCCGCTGGACCGACATGCCCCGCGGCGGTCACTTCGCCGCCATGGAGGAGCCGGACCTCTTTGCGGGCGAGGTGCAGGCCTGGGCGCGCGAGGTCTAGCGACCCCATGGCCCGCTACGACTTCGCCTCGGACAACACCGCGCCCGCGACGCCGGAGGCGATGGCCGCGTTGATGGCCGCGAATAGCGGTTTCGCGTCGGGCTACGGCTCGGACGAGACCACCTCACATGCGGCGGATCTGGTGCGGGGTCTGCTGGACGCGGACGCCGAGGTCCGGTTCGTCGCCTCAGGCACGGCCGCCAACGCCATCGCCCTGTCCGCGCTCTGCCGGCCCTTCGAGGCTGTTGCGGCCCACGAACACGCCCACGTCTGCACCGACGAGGCGGGGGCGCCGGGGTTCTTTGGACACGGGTTGGGCCTGGCCCCGCTGCCGGGCGCGTCGGGCAAGATCGACCCCGCGGCACTGGCGGACCTGCTGGCCGCTCCGGATGTTTCGCACCGCCAGCCGATCGCGGCGCTCTCGCTCACGAACGCCACCGAGTACGGGACGGTCTATTCCACCGATCAGCTCGCAGCCCTGACGGGACCGGCCAAGGCGCTGGGCCACGGGGTTCACCTTGACGGCGCGCGGCTGGCCAACGCGGCGGCGGCGGGCTTCGACCTGAAGGCGATCGCCGGCCTCGGGGTCGACATCCTCGTGCTGGGCGGGACCAAGGCCGGGATGCCGCCCACCGAGGCCGTGGTCATGTTCGACCGCGCCCTGGCGCGACGCTTCGACGTGCAGCTCAAGCAGGCTGGCCAGCTGCCGTCCAAGGGCCGATTCTACGCAGCGCCGTTCATCGGCATGCTGGAGGACGGCGCGGCCCTGCGCCACGCGCGCCATGCCAACGCCATGGCCGATCGCCTGGCGGCGGCCATGCCCTTTCCGCTCGCTCATCCAGTCGAGGCCAATGCCGTGTTCGTAACCATGCCCGAGGCGCCGCTGGCGGCGCTGCACGCGGCGGGTTGGTTCGTCTACCGCTTCCTGGATGGATCGGTCCGGTTCATGTGTTCGTGGGCCACGACGCCGGATGCGGTGGACGAACTGCTGGAGGCCCTCGGCCGGCTGGCTTAATCCTCAGCAATGGTCACACGCCGGGGGCAAGTCCTGCCCCAAGCATGAGGATTGTGTGGCGCCGAGGGCGCACACGTCGCGAAAACTGTAACCTTCCTGCCTGCGGGAACGTAACTGTGGCGACTTTTCGTTGCTCCGATGTCGGTCGCGTGACACTTCCGCGCGCATCGTCCGGTCAGATCCCCCGTCGCCGATGTGCGCCGCACATCGAAAGCTGAGGGTGTCTGCGCCCGGGCAATGTTGCCAGCGCCGGCATTCCCCGGCGCACCAGATCCGTCGTCCAAGGCCTCGGCCCCGGAGAGTGAAAGTCCAGATGAACACGATCCTTCGTAGTGCGCTGCTCGCGTCCGCCGCCTCCGCCAGCCTCCTGGCCATTCCCTCGTACGCCCAGGCGCAGGCCGCCGGCGCAGACGCGACGGATGTCGGCGAAATCGTCGTCACCGGCTCGCGTATCCGCAGAGACACCTTCTCCTCCCCGCAGCCCCTGTCAGTCGTGACCGCGGAGTCGATCCGCGAGTCTGGCCAGACCTCGATCGGCGACCTGCTGCTTGAGCAACCCAACATCAACCCGGCGACCAACAGCCAGAACTCGTCCGGCACCCTGTTCCTCGCGGGCCAGACGCGCGCCGACATTCGCGGCCTGGGCCCCACGCGCACCCTGGTGCTGATGGACAATCGGCGCCTGCCCTTCTCCGATGCCTCCTCGCCCGCCGTCGACCTCAACACCATCCCCTCGCTGATGGTCGAGCGGATCGAGACGATCGCCGGCGGCGCTTCGGCCGTCTACGGCTCCGAAGCGATCGCGGGCGTCGTCAACTTCATCATGAAGAAGCGCCAGGAAGGTCTGGAGCT
>JANPKX010000551.1:0-2585 GCA_031426235.1 Alphaproteobacteria bacterium
TTGCCGCGCGATCTCCGCGGCGAGCCCCAGAGCGTCGGCGCTCTGGAGATCCCGACGATCGAAGTCGAGATGGAAGACCGCTGCGGGCACATCGGTCCGCCGCGTATCCAGGCGGTCCGAGACAAAGCGGCTGATCAGCAGAGACTTACCCATGCCGCCTGGACCATCGATCAGCACCGCCGAGGGCCAGGGCTGTTGCGCCCAGAGCGCATCCAGCCGGTCGAGCTCCCGCGTTCGGCCGACGAACCGGTGCAGGTCCGGACCGCCGAGACTGAGCATCAGGTCGCGCTTGCGGATTTCCGCAGTGACGGCCTCGCGATCGAGGTCGACCTTCATGCCGGCCGCAACGGCGCTGTCGGTGGCGGCGCGCAGGGCGATCAGGTCATCGCGGCTGGGCAGAGCGTCGAGGTCTATGGCGTCTGCCTTGCCGTCCATCAGCCGCTGCAGATAGCTCTCAGCGTTGGTGAGCGTCTCGGGCGCGGCCGTATCGAGCACGCGCCGCACGGCGGCTGGGCCCAGTTCCTTCAGCACCGCCTGGCGAAGTTCGGTCGGCAGGCGCAGCGCGGGCTGGCCCTGCGCGTCGAGGGCGGGCTTGGCCGCCGCTTGCAGGTCAAGCGCCGCCAGGGTGCCGGCGCTGATCTGTTCGGCGTCCGCGTTCGTGTTGCGCTTGAGCCACGCATCGAGCAGGTCGCCGGCGCCGAACCGTTCGAGCACAGCGGCCGCGGCCCAGAGGTCGCGCACGACGGCCGGCGCGTCGGCCAGGGCTGGCGCGGCGCTCACGCGCCGACCTCTTGCCGCAGGGCCACAAGACGGGAGGCAACCTCGGCGCACAGGGCGCGGCCCTTCAGCGTCGTGATCAAGCCCTGCATGTCCGCGATGCGCGCCTTGAGGTCATCGTCCGCCAGGCGGGTGGCGCCGAGCCCGTTCAGGCAAGTCACCGCGTCGGCGATCTCTTGGTCCAGGAAGGTCGAGACCGTGTCTATTCTCGTAAGGCTGTAGGGGTCGTCGGGCTCCGTCGCGGCATCCGTCCCAAGCAGGAAGACGACACAGTTGTCGAAGGCATCGTCCAGCCGTGAGCGGGCGACCAGCGAGACGAACCGCTTGACCTCCGGCCTCAGGTTGCGGTCGAGGTTGTCGAAGGCCAGCCACAGCGGCTTGGGCCAAGCCGGCGCCGCCGCGGCGACCCTGAGCGTGAACTCGTCGGCGTAGCGCGCGGCCAGGGTGTCGGCGGTAACGCCGTCGGAGGTGGGCGCTTCGCCCTCACCAAGCTTCAGGACGCGCACGAGGTGGTCGAACAGGAACTGGACGGTCTGGTTGTCGAGGGTCGGCGACACCAGGTCGACCTTTACGGGGTTGGCGATCCCCGACGCCGCCACGTGCCGTATCAGAAACCACGAATGGCTGCGGCCGAGGCCGGCTTCGCCTCGCACTTTGACGACCTTGACCGGCGCGCCGTCCATTGCCGCTCGCAGGTGTTCGCGCAGACGCGCGCGGTTCACGATCGGAATGCCGTTGGCGAGCCGGGCTTGCTCCGGTGGCCCCGCCGTAGCGGCTCGATCGCGTAGGGCGGTGAGGCGGGCCGCCGCCGCGGCCAGGACCGGCGCCTCGTCGATCGCAGGGTACTGGACCGCGACCGCCTGGCAGACCGTCGCGCCATGCTGGGGGTTGGCCTCGAGCCAGCCGATGAAGTCGACGGTGACGGCCGGCATCGCGTTGGCGACGGAGGAGAACTCGCTGAGCTTTGCGCCCGTCACCGTCAGCAGGAAGGCGGCGAAGGTTTGCTGGCTCAGCCGGCTCATCCAGGTGACCAGCGCTAACCGTTCCGTCGGCTGCAACATTCTAGATCGCCACCCCGGCGTTGCGCGCGTGCGCCAGGATCGGACCCAGCGGTATCGCCTGGTTGTAGGTTTGTCCGGGCGCCGGACCGTTGTTCTGCCCCGCGTGGTGGATCGCCACCATGTTGAGCGCCGCGTCGAACACCGGCGCGCCGGAGGAGCCCGGCTCGGTATTGACCGTGTGACGCAGGCGCGCCGGGGCGGTGTCCGTCACCGAGCCAAGGTCGACCTTCATGGGCTGCCCGCCGGGATGCTGCAGGATCAGAACGCCGCTGTCGGCCAGGACCGTGGCGCCGCTGGCCGGGTTCACGAAACCCCGCGGATCCCCCTGGCCGGCGACAGGTATGGCGTCGATCTCGCGCTCGAGCTTCAACATCGCGTAGTCGAGGGCCGCGATCGACGTGGTCATCGGTCCCGGGACGGTGTCGGACGAGTCGTGCGGGCTGGAAGACAGCACCTGGCGAGCCATGATGTCCGTGGCGGGCGTGGTATAGCTTCGGCTCGCGTTGGTCTTGAAGTCGAAGCGACAGGTCGCGGGCTGGGTCAGCTTGTCGTTCGCATCCATCGCGGCGGCGACGACATGCCGGTTGGTGATGACGATCCCTGGCGCGATCAGCGTGCCCGTCCCGGTCATGCCGCCGACGAGAACCTGGCAAACGGCGGCGCCGCATTTTGCGAAGCCGGCCATGAAGGCATCGACATCCTGGTAGGGATTGTCTGGACGGCTCACCAGAACCTCCAGCCCGGCGG
>JANPKX010000552.1:0-8818 GCA_031426235.1 Alphaproteobacteria bacterium
GGTCCAGCGCCGAGGCGGGCTCGTCCAGCAACAGGATCTCCGGCTTGACCGCGATACCGCGCGCCACGCACAGGCGCTGCTGCTGGCCGCCGGAAAGACCGAGGCCGCTGTCTTTCAGCTTGTCCTTGACCTCGTCCCAGAGCGCGGCGCGGCGCAGGCTGTCTTCGACGCGGGCCGCCAGGTCCGGCTTGCTCAGTCTCTCGTACAGCCGCACGCCGTAGGCCACATTGTCGAAGATCGACATCGGGAACGGCGTCGGCTTCTGGAACACCATGCCCACTCGTGCCCGCAACGCGGCGACGTCGGCGCGGGGCGACAGCACATCCTCGCCGTCCAGGATCACCTCTCCGGTCGCCTTCTGGCCGGGATAGAGGCTGTACATGCGATTCAGCACCCGCAGCAGGGTGGACTTGCCGCAACCCGAGGGACCGATCAGCGCGGTCACGGCGTTGGCCGCGAAGGCCACATTGACCTCGAACAGGGCCTGCTTTCCGCTGTAGAAGAAGTTGAGGTCGCGGATCGCGAGCTTCACCGTTTCCGGCGGCAACGCGAGGACAGCCGTCTCGGGCATGGATTCCACTTGGACGTTCATGAGCGGCGGGGCTCCCGGGCCAGCATACGCGCGATGATGGTCACCGTAAGCACCGTCGCGGCGATCAGCAGCGCGCCCGCCCACGCCAGCCGGCGCCAGTCGTCGTAGGCGCTGAGCGCAAAGTTGAAAATCACCACCGGTAGGTTGGCGGTGGGCTTGGTCATGTCGAAGCTGAGGAACTGGTTGTTGAGCGCGGTGAACAGCAGCGGCGCGGTCTCGCCGCTGATCCGGGCGAAGGCCAGCAGGGCCCCGGTCAGCATGCCAGCCCGCGCCGACTTCCAGATGACCGCGAAGATCGTCCGCCACACCGGCGCGCCCAGGGCCACGCTGGCCTCGCGCAACGCTGCGGGCTGGAGCCGCAGGACATCCTCTGTCGTGCGCGTAATCACCGGCGCCGCGATCAGGGCCAGGGCCACTGCGCCAGCATAGCCTGAGAATCCTTTCAGGGGCGCCACCAGGATGCCGTAGACGAATAGCCCCACCAGGATGGAGGGGGCGGAAAGCAGCACGTCGTTGAGGAAGCGGATGACCTTCCCATAGCGGCTCTCCCGGGCGAACTCTGACAGCCATGTGCCGGCGAGAATTCCCACGATGACGGCGCCGATCATGGCGGTGACGCACATCATCAATGAACCCATGATGGCGTTCAGCAGGCCCCCGTCCGAGCCGGGCGCGGGCGTGGACTTGGTGAAGATATCCAGGTCGAGGCCGCCCAGCCCTTGGCTGAGCAACGACCACATGATCGCCGTCAGCGCCAGCAGGGCGATGCCCGTGGCGACCCAGCAGAAGGCCAGGAACACGACCTCGCCGAGCCGACGTGACAGCCGCGGTGCAAAGGTCGAGCTCACAGGTTCGCCTGCCGTCCGATGAGGATCCGGGCCAGGGCCAGGACCGCGAAGGTGATGATGAAGAGGACGAGACCCAGCGCGGTCAATGAGGCGGTGTGCAAGACCCCCGTCGCCTCGGCGAACTCATTGGCGATGGTCGAGGCGATGGTCGAGCCGGACGCGAAGATCGAGGTCGGGAAGCCGTGGGCGTTGCCGATAATGAAGGTCACCGCCATGGTCTCCCCTAGGGCGCGCCCCAGGCCCAGCATGACCGCTCCGATCGCGCCGGTGCGGATATAGGGCAGGCTGACTTTGCGAATGACCTCGAAGGTGGTGGAGCCCAGGCCGTAGGCGCTCTCGCGCACCTGCGGCGGGATTGAGAGGAGCAGTTCGCGCAGGGTTGCAGCCATGAAGGGCAGGATCATGATAGCCAGGATGATCGAGGCCGACAGGATGCCGGCGCCGTTCGGCACGCCGGTCGTGATGGTCTCCCACACGGTGCCCGGCTGGGCCGACATCATGATCGGCATCTGGACGGTCTTGGCGAACCAGGGTGCAAACACGAACAGGCCCCACATGCCGTAGACGATCGACGGAATGCCGGCCAGTAGCTCGACCGCCGTCCCGATGGGGCGGCGCAGCACCGGCGGGCACAGCTCGACCAGGAAGATCGCCACGCCGAGGGCAAGCGGGAGGGACAGGGCCAGCGCCAGCGTCGCCGTGACCAGCGTGCCGGTGACGGCGCCGGCGGCGCCATAGATCTCCTGGACCGGATCCCACTCCGAGCTGATAAAGAACCCGAAGCCGAAGTGCGCGAAGGCCGGCCAGCCGCCGATCATCAGCGACACCACGATCCCGCCGAGCGCGGTCAACAGGAGGGTGGCGGCGGCGAAGCACATGGCCTCGAACAGCCTGTCCAGACCCCCGCCACGGGCACTGCGCGGCCGGCTGGCTGCCATCGCGCCCGGATCGGCAGCCGCGGTCATGGCGCGGCGGGCGTGAACACCGGCTTGGCGTCAGCGCCGACGATCGCAGACCAGCTGGCGCGCACGCGAGCCTTCAGATCGGCCGGCAGCGGCACATAGGCCAGTTCATCCGCGGCGGCATCACCCTTGGCGTAGGCCCAGTCGAAGAAGCCGAGCACCGACTTGCCGACGGCCGGGTCGGCCTGGGTCTTGTGCATCAGGATGAAGGTCGCTCCGGTAATCGGCCATGAGGCCGCGCCCGGCTCGTTGATCAGCAGCAGGTAGAAGCCTGGCGCCTTGGACCAGTCGGCATTCGCGGCGGCGGCGGCGAAGCTCTGGGCCGTGGGCTCCACGAACTGGCCCGCGGAATTCTGAAGCGCCACGTGCGCCATTTGGTTCTGCTTGGCGAAGGCGTACTCGACGTAGCCGATCGCACCGGCCGTCTGCTTCACATAGGCGGCGACGCCGTCGTTGCCCTTTCCGCCCAGTCCGGTCGGCCACTTCACGGCGTCGTTCGCGCCGACCTTGGCCCACTGCGGCGCCACGGCGCTCAGATAGCTGGTGAACAGGAAGCTAGTGCCGGACCCGTCCGAACGGTGCACGACCGTGATCGGCAGGTTCGGCAGAGCTACGCCGGGGTTGCCGGCCGCCAGCTTGGGGTCGTTCCACTTGGTGATCGCGCCCAGGTAGATGTCGGCGAGCTGGGACCCGGTGAGCTTGATCTGGCCGCCGGTGACGCCGGGAAGGTTGATGATCGGAACGACGCCGCCGATCACCGTCGGGAACTGGACCAGGCCGTCGGCCTCCAGTTCCTCGGGCTTGAGCGGCTTGTCGGTGGCGCCGAACGCGACGGTCTTGGCCTTGATCTGCTTGATGCCGCCCCCCGACCCGATGGCCTGGTAGTTGAGCGCAAAGCCGGTCTCGGCCTTCTGCGCCTCGGCCCACTTGGCATAGAGCGGCGCCGGGAACGTAGCGCCCGCACCGGAAATCTGTGCCCCGGCCGGAGCCTTGGCGCCGTCCGCCGGCTTATCGTTGTTGCCGCACCCCGCGAGCGCAACGCACGCCGCGACACCGATCACGAGCTTTCGGAACATCTTGACCCCTAGGACCACCAGCGCCCTGTCCGCCTTAGCGGTCCATGATGGCGGCTGGACGACAAATGTTTTTAGCTATTGCCACAGTGATACGACAGATCGATGACGCCAAAAGCGCGTCAGGAACTCTGGTCGCGGCGCCTTAGATCGTCCCCATCGCCGTCCACATCGCCATCGCGAGGCCCAGCGCCCGCATGTCCCCCTGGGTCGTCCCCGCCATCTTGTTCATGACGTAGGCGAACGAGGTGCGGGCATCCATGTCGATGATCACCAGCGAGCCGCCGTAGCCACCCCAGTAGATCGTGTTCGGATTGGGCAGCGGCACCACGCCGCCGGCCAGACCAAACCCCATCCCGAACCGCGCCGGTCCGCCCAGGGCGAGGTCCTGGCCCTCAACCTGCAGGTCCAGCGCCTTGCGACAGCCGGCCTCCGAAAGGAAGCGCCGGCCCTTGGCGGTCCCTCCATTGGCAAGGATCGCGTGAATCTCCGCCACCGAGCGGGCATTGCCGGTCCCGCCGGCGGCTGGAATCTCCGCGCCGCGCCAGGCGCGAGACTTGGTCTCCGCGACGTCGACGCCCGGGTTGTTCGACATGTTCGCCTGGATCTCGGTCTGCCCAGGCCCGTCTTCGATCGCTGCGCCCGGCGGGGGCGGCAGCAACTCGGCGACCCGATGATCCTCCGAGGCCGGCAGGCCGATGTGGAAGTCGGCCCCCAGCGGTTCGGCGATCTCGCGACGGAAGACCGTGCCGAGCGACTGGCCCGTCACCCGTCGCACCACTTCACCGACCAGGTAGCCCTGGGTGATAGCGTGATAGCCCGGCGCCGTGCCCGGCGGCCAGAAGGGCGCCTGGGCCGCCAGCAGCGCGGTGACCTTCTCCCAATCGTAGAGATCGGCGGTGGTGATGGGCTCTTTCCAGCCCGACAGGCCCGAGGAATGGCTCATCAGGTGGCTGACCTTGACGCCGGCCTTACCGCTGGCGGCGAACTCCGGCCAGTAGCGGGCGACCGGCGCCTCGAAGTCGATCTCGCCACGGTCCGCCAGCAGCAGGGCCACCAGGGCCGTCATGGTCTTGGTGGTCGAATAGACGTTGACGATGGTGTCGCGCGCCCAGGGGCGTGTCCGGGCCGGGTCTGCG
Source organism: Alphaproteobacteria bacterium (assembly GCA_031426235.1). Lineage (GTDB taxonomy): Bacteria > Pseudomonadota > Alphaproteobacteria > Caulobacterales > Caulobacteraceae > Phenylobacterium. The sequence continues at coordinate 4,615 of JANPKX010000552.1, forward strand.
AACCCGCCCCAGATATCGACGACAGTCTCGCCCTCCACGGTGGCGCAGAACGCGGTGCCTCTGTCTTCGCCGCGGGCGAGATGGCCGGCGAAGACCTCGCGAACCTCGCCGAAACGATCCTGAACGATCCCGCCCAAATCGACGTCGGCCATGGCGCTCCCCTAATCGTCGTCAGTAGCAGGCTGGCGGCGGAAGAACGCCAGCACAAAACGCGCGGGCTAGGCGCATCCGTTTTGTATCCCCGAAGCGCCACTGTCACAAAATCCGCAAGGTGACTGGAGCGATGCGAGGCGAATCCTTAGATGGATGGCCATGGCTCGCTCCTCCCTACGCCCCACCCCTTGTCGTCTGGTCAGGCTCGCTCTGATGACCGTACTGCTGTCCAGCGTGGGCGGCGCTGCGCTGGCGGCGCCCGCGGGCGACGATGCGCGCCTGCAGGCCATGCAGAAGCAACTTGACGCCATGCGCTCCGAGCTCAACGCCATCCGCGGAACCGCCGGGCCTGAACCCCGGCTGGCGGCCATGCAACAGCAGCTCGACGCCATCGCCGCCCAGCTGAAGGAGATGCGAACGGCCCAGGCCGCGGTCGCGACCGACGTCGTCCAGCTCAAGCAGCCGCCTGCCGCGTCCACCGTGACGGCCACGCTTCCGAACGGGCGCCCCCTCTTCTCGAGTGCTGACGGCCGTTTCACGGCGGCGATCCGCACCTACGTGCAGCTGGACGCCGGGAAATACTTCCAAAGCGACAGTCTGCCGCCATCGGTCGCCGCGCGCGACCTGAACGAAGGCGCCAACTTCCGACGGGCCCGCGTCGGTCTTGAAGGGCGTCTGTTTAGCGACTTCGACTACAATCTCACCCTGGATTTCGGCGGCAACGGCAACGAGGATCCGGGGCGCCTATACGAGGCGTCGGTCACCTACACGGCCCTGAAGCCGATGCGGATCAAGGTCGGGGCCTTCGAGGTCAACAGTAACCTGGCGAGCGCCGTGCTCACCAGCCAGATGCCGTTCTTCGAGCGCCCCTCACCCGCGCATCTGGGCCGCGCACTCGCCGCGGGTAACGCCCGGGTTGCGGCGCAAATCACCAGCGCCGGCGTCTTCGGCAAGGACGGCGGCGGCTTTTCAACCCGCTGGTTCGTCTCCGGCGCCGTGACCGGGAACCAGATCTCGACCATCTCCTCGACCGGAACAGCGACCCCACAGCCCTTCGACGAGCAGCTGGGCCTGGTCGGTCGCGCGGCGCTGGGGCCCTACAGCGGAACCGCCTGGCAGGCGCATTTCGGCGTAAACGCGCAACGGGTTCTCCAGCCGAGCGACGCCGGCGGTGCGGCGGCCGTACGCTACGGCTTGCAGCTTCGCGACCGTCCCGAGCTACGGCTGGACGGCGCGCGCCTCGTAGACACCGGCCTGATCGATTCGCGCGGAGCGACCCTTGTGGGCCTGGAGGCCGGACTGACGTCTGGCCCGTTCCTGATCGAGGCCGAATGGAGCAAGGTGCGGTTCGACCGCCGCCTGCCGGCCAACCTCAGCCTGCCCGATCCGAAGTTCGGCGGCTGGTACGTGCAGGGGGTCTGGGTGCTGACGGGCGAGAACCGGCCCTACAATGCGCAGGACGCGCGCTTCGAGGGGCCGCGACCCGCCAACAACTTCAGCCTTTCGGCCGGCACGTGGGGCGCCTGGGAGCTGGCGGCGCGCTACTCCGTCACCGATCTAAACTATAGCGCCGGGAATCTCGGCGCACCCCTGCTCGCCGGCGCCGTGCGGGGGGGCGAACAGACCATCGCCACCGTCGGCGTGAACTGGATCCTGAACCCGGCGGTGAAACTGATGCTGCACTACCAGCACGTCGATATCGACAGGCTCACAGCGGGTGGCGCCCAGCTGGGCCAGGACTACGACACCGTGGCGGCGCGCGCGCAGCTGGCGTTCTGAGTTCGGTGTCATGCCGCGGTCACGGGCGGCTGATAGGACGGGGACAGTAACCCCTCGCGTATCTCTCCCCGTCGGTCGCCCCCGAAGACCGGCCAACGGTCGCGGTCCATCCCCTCGGATCGCGACCGTTTTTTTGGCTTGGCTCCGCTCAGGCCGCCAGCCTTGGCTTGGCGGTGAGTTGGCGCGCGTCAAGCCAGCGCAGGATCTGCAGCCCGCCATCCATCCCTTCGATGATTGCCGTACAGCTTTCGACCCAGTCCCCGTCGTTCAGGTAGTCGATGCCGTCGAAGTCGCGTCGCTCGGCCTTGTGGATATGCCCGCAGATGACGCCATCGACACCGCGCCGGCGCGCCTCGTCCGCCATGGCGACCTCGAACCGGTCGATGAAGGCCACCGCATCCTTCACCTTGTGCTTCAGGAAGGCCGAGAGGCTCCAGTAGTTGAGACCCAGCAGGCGCCGCAGGCGGTTGAAATGGGTATTGAGGGCGAGCAAGCCGCGATAGCTCCAGTCACCCAGAAAAGCCAGCCAGCGGGCGTTTTGTACGACCCCGTCGAACTCGTCGCCATGCGTGACGAGATAGCGGCGCCCGTCCGCGGTCTCGTGGATCGCATCCCGCGCCACCACCACCCCGCCGAAGTGGACGCCGCAGAAGTCCCGAACCCGCTCGTCGTGATTCCCGGGAATGTAGACGACGTTTACCCCCTTGCGCGCCAGCCGCAGGATCTTCTGCACCACGTCATTGTGCGCTTGAGGCCAGTACCAGCCGGAACGAAGCTTCCAGCCGTCGACGATATCGCCCACGAGGTACAAGGTCTCGCAGTCCAGCTCGCGGATAAACTCCAGGAGCAGTTCGGCTTGAGACCCTCGGGTGCCAAGATGAATGTCGGAAATGAACGCCGTCCGACAACGGATGGCGGGTACGGTATCTGACATCGCAGGAGCCCCAGCGCCGATCGATCTCACCGGCTAGGCCGAGTCCATGACGGCGCCGTGACGACCGCAGGCCGCGCTGGCGTCTAGCCCTCGGTGTCCAGCGCGTAGCCGGCCGAGCGCACGGTGCGGATGAGGTCTGGCAAGCTGGGCTGGCGCAGCGCCTTGCGCAGCCTCCCCACGTGGACGTCGACCGTTCGAACCTCGACGTAGGTGTTGGCGCCCCAGACGGCGTCCAGCAGCCGCTCGCGACTGAAGACGCGGCCGGGCCGCTGCATCAGGAAGTCCAGCAGGCGGTATTCGGTCGGGCCCAGGTGAATATCCTGGCCACCGCGGGTCACGCGATGACGCGCCCGGTCCAGGACCAGGTCGGCATACTCCAGGCGTTCTTCGACCAGCTCAGGCCGGGTCCGGCGCAGGAGGGCGCGGATCCGGGCGACCAGCTCGCTCATCGCGAACGGCTTGACCACATAGTCGTCGGCGCCGGTGTCGAGACCACGCACCTTGTCCGCCTCCTCGCCGCGCGCCGTCAGCATCAGCACCGGCGTACGCCGGGTTTCGACGCCGGCGCGAAGCTGCCGGCAGACCTCGACGCCCGAGACCTTGGGCAGCATCCAGTCCAGTACGATCAGGTCCGGCGGCTCCTCGGCGACGCGCAGCAGGGCCTCTTCTCCGTCGGCGGCCCGTTCGACCCGGAAACCCTCCTTCATGAGATTGTAGTCCAGCAAGGTCGCCAGGGCGTCCTCGTCTTCAACGACCAGAATGTAGGGAATGCTCACGAGACGTCGGCCTCCACGCCGGTCAGACTGACCTTCGGGCGCTCGCCGACGAGTTCCTCGCCGGTCATCTGGAAATGCAGGATCTCGGCGATGTTGGTCGCGTGGTCGCCGATCCGCTCAAGGTTCTTGGCGACAAACAGCAGGTGCGCGCCCGCGGCCACCGAGTTGGGCGAGTTGGCCATCAGCACGAGCAGTTCGCGGAACAGGCTCTCGTAGTGTTCGTCAATTTCACCATCGCGGCGCCAGACGTCCAGCGCCGGCTCGACGTCGCCGGCCGCATAGGCGTCCAGCACCTCGCGAAGCCGCGCGGCCACGAGGCGCCCCATCCGCTCGATCGCGCCGGTCAGGGGTAGCAGGGGTTCACCGGCGGAGAGCACGAGGCTGCGCTTGGCGATGTTGCGGGCCAGATCGCCGCAGCGCTCCAGGTTCATCGCCAGCTTGAGGGTCGAGATTGCCCGGCGCAAATCGGTCTCGCCAGGACGATGCTCACTGATCAGGGCCAGAGCGCGCCGCTCGACTTCGCTCTGCAGCGTGTCCAACCGCAGGTCCCGGATGATCAAGG
>JANPKX010000553.1:0-2653 GCA_031426235.1 Alphaproteobacteria bacterium
CGACACGCATCTGGCGCACCTGGCCGTCGGTGCCGTTGACGATCATCAGGAAGGCCTCGCCCCGGCGCGCCAGGCACAGACCATAGGGCTCGACGAGATCGATCGGGACGGCGGCCCAGAACGTCACCTGCAAGGTCGCGGGATCCAGCAGGAACAGCGCCGCCCCGGCGCCGCGCCGCCCGCGGTCCGAGGCTGCCACCAGGACGCGTTCGCCGCTCGGCGTCGCGAACCCTTCGCGCAGGTCCACATTGTTCGGCTTGCCGCCGCGCAGGACCTGGATCTGCCGGCCGGCCAGATCATAGACGTAGAGGCCCGCCTGCTTGTCCGTGCCGAGGATCACGCCGCGGCTTCGGTCGCGCGGATCAACCCAGATTGCGGGATCGTCCGCGGCGTCGCGGGCGCTGGTGCCGACGGGCGGTGTCTCGCCGGCGGCCGTCAAGGGTGTGCCCACGCCCACGCTCATGCCGCCGGAGTCGGACTGGGCCTCCGGTCCCGGCGACACACAGCCACCCAGCAGCGTAATCGCGAGAAGTCCGACGCCCGCAATGCGGCATGATGAGTATATGTTATGCATCGGATGAGCTTTTTTTATCCTTGAATCAATGCCTCTTGGATTGGGGCGGCCCGGCCCAGTGGTCAATATGTGGCGCGAAAGGAACACCAAGAAACAGCGCGCGGCCGTCGACAAAAATGCAGTGTAACTGTCGTGGAACCTTCAAAAATCCTGACTAAGCGGGTCGCCAATCAATCGGGGATCTATCAATGTTCAGGATGACTTCGCGCGCCGCCCTCATGACGGGCGTCGCCATGGCGTCGGCGCTCGCCGGCCAGGCCGCGCTGGCGGCCGATGCGGCGCCCACCGTCGATGAAGTGGTTATCACGGGCCGGCCGATCGCCGAGTCCCAGGCTGCCGCCCTGGCGATCCAGAAGGAATCGCCGTCGCTCGTCAGCGTCATCGCCGCCGATGCGGTCGGCCGCCTCCCCGACCAGAACATCGCCTTCGCCATCGGACGCCTGCCTGGCGTAGCGGTCGAGCGCGACCAGGGCCAGGCCCGCTACGTCAATCTGCGCGGCTCGAAGATCAACTGGACGACAGTGTCCTTCGACGGCCTCACGATCGTCAGCCCCGAGGGCCGTCAGTCGCGCTTCGACAACATCCCGTCCGCCCTCGCCAGCCAGATCATCGTCACCAAGGCGGTGACGCCGGATATGCCGGGCGAGACCATCGCGGGCAACGTCGATATCCGCACCCGCAGCGCCTTCGACCGCTCAGGTCTGTTCGTCGCCGGCAAGGCCGCGCTGGGCTACGTGCAATTGGGCGGCGGCGAGGAATCGGATGTTTCGCTGCTGATCTCCGACCGTTTCATGGACGGCCGGCTGGGCGTGTTGGCCCTGGGTTCGTTCTACCACCGCAACATGGTCACCGATAACTGGGAGACCGACCCCTATCAGACCGCCGGCGCCGGGCGCGACGCACGCCCCGGAAACGAGACCCGCCGCTGGGCGCGCGAATTCGAAAACAAGGCCTACCGCCTGACCCGCGAGAACATCGGCGGCGTGTTCAAGGTCGAATACGAGTTCGACGACAACAACAAGGTCGGGTTCAGCTCGATCTATACGTCCTACATCGATGAGGAACTGCGCTCGAACTACATCTTCCGGATGGACAATGGCGCGGTCACCACGCCCGCGGTCGCCTGCCCCGCGGTCGTCGCGCCGCAGACGACGTCGGGCTTCGCCGACATCTGCAACGGCAACACGCCCCAGAAGGGCACGGTGTACGGCGCCCAGATCACCTCAAACTTCAATTCGCTGGAGACTGAGGAATACACCTGGACCAACACCATCACCGGCGAGCACCGCTGGGACGCGTGGAACGTCAACTGGAAGCTCAACTACACCCAGGCGGAAGACGGCCAGGACGCCCCGGCCCGCACCAATTTCGCGAGCCCGGCCGCGATCACCGACCGCCCGACCGTCGACTATGACTTCACCGACCCGGACAACAACACGGTCCGCCTGTTCCGCACGGTCGTGACGGGGACCGGAGCCACGGCTGTGCGCTCCAAGGGCGTACCCGTCCGGTCCATCGACGGCTTCCTGCTTCCCCCGGTGACTGGCACGGCGAACACGATCTCGACCACCGACGGCGGCGACCCGACCTTTGCCTACACCGCCAAATTCGACATCGATCGCGAGTTCGAGGTGATGGGCTCGCCCTTCAAGCTGAAGTTCGGCGGCCTCTATGGCTCGCGCACCAAGAAGCACGAGGAGAAGGTCTACGCCGCCACGATCGCCCAGATCACGGCGGCCGGCCAGACCTTCAACTTCGACCAGATCCGCAACCTGAAGCCCTACCAGGCGGATCTTCAGCTGGGCTACGACTTCAACTACTTCTCCAAGGACGCCGTCGACAAGCGCGCCAGCGACCTCCTGAAGGCCGGCGTGCTGGTCCGCCAGAACACCAACGCCAACTACTTCCGCGTGACGGAAGAAATCCTCGCCGGTTACGCCATGGGCACGCTGACCCAGGACTGGGGCAATGTGGTTGGCGGCGTCCGCGTCGAGCGGGTGAAGAACACCGGCAGCGCCTTCGGCGGCGTCGTCGGTGCGGCCAACACCCTGGTGACCGCGTCCAACGACCAGGTGCTGG
>JANPKX010000554.1:0-8223 GCA_031426235.1 Alphaproteobacteria bacterium
CAAGGCCAAGGGCGGCGGCGGCGGCGGCGCGGCGCGCTGAGTCCTGGCGAAGCGCCTACTAAGTACCGGCGATGTAGGCGTCGATACGAGTTTCCAGCACGTCCAGCGGCAGGGGGCCCGCCGCCAGGATGACCTCATGAAAAGCCTTGAGGTCGAACCGGGGCCCCAGGGCCTTCTGCGCCTTGGCCCGCAACGCCAGGATCTTGAGCTCGCCCACCTTGTAGGTGGTCGCCTGTCCGGGACCGGTGAAGTAGCGGTCGATCTCGCTGGCGATGTCGCGGTCGGAACTCAAGGTGTTGGCCTTCATGTAGGCGACCGCCTGATCGCGGCTCCAGCGCTTGGCGTGAATGCCTGTGTCGAGCACCAGCCGCGCGGCGCGCCAGATCTCCAGGCTCAAACGGCCGAAGTCGTCGTAGGGGTCCTGGTAGAAGCCCGCCTCCTTGCCCAGCTTCTCAGCGTAGAGGCCCCAACCCTCGATGTAGGCGCCTTCGTAGGCGAACTTGCGGAACATCGGCAGGTCGGCCTGTTCCTGGGCGCGGGCGATCTGGAAGTGATGGCCAGGTGCGCCCTCGTGATAGGCGATGGCCGGCAGTTGAACCTTCAGCACCTGGGTCATGTCGGAGAGGTTGACGTAGAAGATGCCGGGCCGCGAGCCGTCGGGCGTGCCCTGGCTGTAGAAGGCCACGGCGGCGGTCTTCTCGCGGAACGGCTCGACCGCGCGCACCTCGAGCGCCTGCTTCGGCAGCCGGGCGAACTGACGGTCGGCGACGGCCATATAATCGGCGATGATCTTCTTGGCATCGGCCAGGTACTGAGCCTGACCCGCGGGGGTGTTTGGGTAGTGCGCCTTGGGATGGGCCTTCACGAAGGCGAAGAACTGGTCCAGCGTCCCCTTGAACCCGACCCGTGCCTTCACCCCTTCCATCTCCCGGCGCACCCGCGCCACTTCGGCCAGGCCCGTCTGGTGGATCTGGTCCGCGGTCAGGTCGGTGGAGGTGTAGAACTTCAGGGAATTGGCATAATAGGCCTCGCCGTCCGGCAGGGCCCATACGCCGTTGACCGCGGTCGCCTTCTTGGACATCGCGGTCAGCGCGGCCAGATAGCGCACATAGCCATTCTTCCACGGGCCGGTCAGCGCGGCCTCGCCGTCGGCCAGCAGCCTGGCTTTCACGGCAGGTTCCGCCTGAAGGGCGCCGACCTTGGCCTTGAAGTCCGCCCAGACCGCGTGGTCGGGACCGGTGTCGAACGGCGCGCCCTTGAGCTGGTTGGTCGCGTCGGGCATCACGCGCGGAAAGACGAACGCCGGGGGCAGGAAACCTTTGGCCGTGTGCTGATCCAGATCGTCGGCGACCTCACCCGCTACCCGCTCGACCGCGCGCAGGCGGGACACATAGGCGTCGGCGTCGGCGACGCTGGCTACCTTGTGCGCGTTGATCAGCAACACCGGGATGCCGTCGAGGCCGCCGCCCGTCGAGGTGACGGCGTAATTCTGCCAGTAGTAGTCGAGCTGGCGCTTCTGGACGTTCACGGTCCGCTCGAAGAGGTCGTAGGAGAGCTTGGAGCTGTCCGACAGCCGCGAGCGGTCGAAGTCGCGCTTCATGGTCGCCAGCTGCGTCTCGCCCACCGCGACCAGCTTGCGCTGGCCCGCCTCGGTATAGTCGCCGAGTTCGTTGTAGCGCAGCTTGAGGCCGACGCGCGTGAGCGTCTCGGGGCTGAGTTGCACCACGGCCAGGAACGCGCCCTGGAAGAAAGCCGCAAGGCGTGCGTCTTCGGACTGCGCCGGCCGGGCGGCCTGGGGCTCCGCCGCGGCAGGCGGCGCCTGGGCCAGCGCAAACGTCGGGGTGACCAGCGCCAGGACGGCGAGCGAACAGGCTGTACGGAACGACATGGGAACTCCAGGAACGTGTTGACAGGGCTTAGGGCGAGCGCCTTTCGGGCCGAAGTTAAATCTTCGCCACATTGGACCTAGCCAAGGCTGGGTTATCGTCGTTCACTGGCGACCGAAGCGGGAGATACGACCATGGCCGACGGCAACGGGCTGATGACGCGCGAGCAGGTGCGGGCTGAGACCTATGCCCTGCCGCTGGAGAAGCTGAACCCGGCGCAACCCGCCCTGTTCCAGGCCGACGCGATGTGGCCGATCTTTGAGCGCCTGCGCGCCGAGGACCCGGTCCACTACTGCGAGGAGCACGAGTTCGGTCCCTACTGGTCGATCACCAAGTACAACGACATCATGGAGATCGACACCAATCACCAGGTGTTCTCCTCCGACTACATGCTGGGCGGCATCACCCTGGCCGGCGGGCAGTCCAACATGGACCCCTTGCCCATGTTCATCGCCATGGACCCGCCCAAGCATGACGTGCAGCGCAAGGCCGTCAGCCCCGCCGTGGCGCCGCCCAATCTGGCGTTGATGGCCCCGCAGATCCGCGAGCGGGCCGGTCAGATCCTGGACAGCCTGCCGATCGGCGAAGAGTTCGACTGGGTGGATCTGGTGTCCAAGGAACTGACCGGCATGACGCTGGCCACCCTGTTCGACATGCCCCAGGAGGATCGCCGCCAGCTGGTCTATTGGTCCGACGTCGTCACCGCCGCGCCCGGCCAGGGCCTTATCGACACCCTGGAACAGAAGATGGCGATCTTCACCGAGTACCACGCCTATTTCACCAAGCTGTGGAACGCCAAGGTCAACGCGCCGCCCGCTGGCGACCTGATCTCGATGCTGGCCCACAGCCCCGCCACGCGGGACATGGAGCCGCGCGAATACTTCGGCAACGTGGTGCTGCTGACCGTGGGCGGCAACGACACGACGCGCAACACCATCTCCGGCTCGATCCTGGCGCTCAACCAGAACCCCGACCAGTACGCCAAGCTGCGCGCCGACCCCTCGCTGATCCCCTCGATGGTCTCGGAGACCATCCGCTGGCAAACGCCGCTGGCCCACATGCGCCGCACTGCGCTCAGCGACTTCGAGTTCCGTGGCAAGCAGATCAAGAAGGGCGACAAAGTCATCATGTGGTACGTCTCGGGCAACCGCGACGACGATGTCATCGACCAGCCCAACGCCTACATCATCGACCGCGAACGGCCCCGCCAGCACATCTCCTTCGGCTTCGGCATCCACCGCTGCGTCGGCAACCGGCTGGCCGAGCTTCAGCTCACCATCATCTGGGAAGAGATCCTCAAGCGCTTCCCCGAGGTGCGGGTCGTGGGCGAGCCCAAGCGGGTCTATTCCAGCTTCGTGAAGGGGTATGAGACCCTGCCGGTGGTGATCCCGCGGCGGACCTAGGCCGACCACGCTCCGTCGATCACGTGCACGGCGCCGGTGGTAAAGGCGGCCTCGTCGCTGGCGAGGTAGATTGCAAGGTGGGCCACTTCCTCAGGCGTTCCAAAGCGGCCCATCGGCTGGCGGGCGACGAAGTCTCGGCGAGCGGCTTCGGGGTCTTCCGAAGCGGCGATGCGGCCGCCCAGCGACGGGGTGTCCACGGTCCCGGGACAGATCACATTGCAGCGCACGCCCTGGCGAACGAAGTCCACGGCGACAGACTTCGTCAGGCCGATCACTGCGGCCTTGGTGGCGCTGTAGACATAGCGGTTGGGGACGCCCTTCAAGGACGAAGCCACCGAGCCGATGTTGACGATGGACCCCCCGCCCCGCGCCAGCATGCCCGGCAGGGCGGCGGCGATCATGCGATGCATCGATCTGACGTTGAGGTCGAAGGCCAGGTCCCAGACCGCCTCGGAGCACTCCAGGATCGTACCCCCATCCACGCGGCCGGCGGCGTTGATCAGGATATCGAAGGTCGGCTCGACCGCGAACACGTCGGCGATGGACGCCGGGTCGGTGACGTCCAGGCGACGGGTTCGCAAAACCGCGGCCCTTGCCAGCGTAGACAGCCCCGGCGCGTCGATGTCGGTGGCCAGGACATCGGCCCCCTCGGCCGCGAAGGCAAGTGCGATGGCCCGGCCGATTCCCGCCGCGGCGGCGGTCACCAGCGCCCGTTTGCCGGCCAGTCTTGCGCTCATGGGGTCTCCTGGATGCCGTAGAATCTGGCCGCCGTGCGGCCGAACACCTGTGCCTGTTCGTCGGCGCTGAGGGCCTGGACGAGGCGGCGAGCCTGATTCAGCCATCCGCCGTAGTCCCCGGCCAGGGTGAGCACCGGCCAGTCGCTACCCCACATCAGCCGGTCCGGCCCGAAACACGCCAGCAAGTGGTCGACGTAGGGACGCAGGTCGGGGTCCGCCGTGCGCGGCCCCGCCTCGGTGAGCAGGCCGGAGACTTTGCACATCACCTGCGGCCTTTCGCTGAGCGCCCGGATGTCGTCGCCCCAGGGCTGCCACTGGGCGGTCGCGATCTCCGGCTTGCCGCCGTGATCGAGGACCACAGGAACCGCAGGATAACGATCCACCAGCATCGCCAGGGTCTTGAGCTGGTGTGGCCGCACCAGGGCGTCAAAGGTGAGGCCCTGGGCGGCGAGGGCCTGGAAGGCTGCGCCAACCGCCGACTGCAGCATCCAGTCCGGGTCGGCCTCATCCTGGATCATCGGACGGATGCCCCGCAGCAATGGGTTCGCTAGCGCCGCGAGCCGCGCCTCAGCCTCGGGCGCGGTCATGTCGATCCAGCCCACAACAGCGCGGGCCTGCGGCCAGGCGCCGGCGAGGGCGAGCAGGAACGCCGTCTCGGCCTCGTTCGGGGCGGCCTGCACAATCACAGCGCCCTCGACGCCACCGGCGCTCAGGAGCGGCGACAGATCGTCCGGCAGGAAGTCCCGGTAGAGCGGCGCCAGCTCCGGCGTCAGCCAGCCGTAGTCGCCGCGCGCGAGCCTCCAGAAATGCTGGTGCGCATCCAGGATCACCCGACAGCCTCTGCCCGGATCATCCGGCCCGATTCCACGCTGGTCCCTCGGGAAAGGCGTACTCGCGACAGCTCTCGGGCTTCAGCTGGGTGCTGAACCCCGGCGCCTGAGGCGCCTGGTAGTGGCCGCGCTCGATCCTGATGGGGTCGCAGAAGTGCTCGTGCAGATGGCCGGCGTGTTCCAGCATGCGGTCCTCGAGCGACCCGCTGATCGAGAGCGCGTCAGCAAAGGCCAAGTGCTGGCCGACCTCGCAAAGCCCGACGCCGCCCGCGTGTTGGCATACGGGCTTGCCGAACTTGGCGGCCAGCAGGAAGACGGCGAGCGCCTCGTTGACCCCGCCCAGGCGGCAGCAGTCCAACTGTACGACATCGATGGCGTCGGCCTGCAGCAGTTGCTTGAACATCACCCGGTTGTGCGCGTGCTCCCCCGTCGCGACACGGATCGGGGCGACGCCGCGGCGGACGGCGGCGTGTCCCAGGATGTCGTCGGGACTGACCGGTTCCTCGATCCAGTAGATTCCGAAGTCCGCCAGGGCCCTGACGTGTTCGATGGCCTCAGCGATCTCCCAGACCTGATTGGCGTCGATCATCAGCAGGCGGTCGCCGATCGCCTCGCGGACCACCCCGCAGCGCCGCACGTCGTCGGCCAGATCGCGCCCCACCTTCATCTTGATGGCGTTCCAGCCGTCGGCGACTGCCTCCTGGCAGAGCCTGCGGATCTGGTTATCGGGATAGCCCAGCCATCCTGCCGAGGTGGTATAGGCGGGATAGCCCTCGCGCTCCAAGCGCGGCAACATCGCGTCGCGGCCCGACTGGGCGCGCAAGACGATGTCCCGGGCCTCCGCCGGCTCCAGCGCGTCGGTCACGTGGCGGAAGTCGATCACGCGCACCAGCTCGTCGGCGGAGAGATCGGCGATTAGGCGCCATAGCGGCTTGCCAAGCCGCCGGGCCCAGAGGTCCCATAGCGCGTTCATCACGGCCGCCAGCGCCAGGTGGACAACGCCCTTCTCCGGTCCCAGCCAGCGCAACTGGCTGTCGCCGGCCAGGCGACGCCACATCGCACCCATGTCGGCGAACACGTCGTCCAGCGCGCGGGTTTCCAGCATCGGCGCCAGCAACTTGATGGCCGCGACACAGAGCTCGTTGCCTCGACCGATGGTGAAGGTGAAGCCGTGGCCCTGCAGACCGTCCTGGCTGGTGTGGATCACCACGTAGGCCGCCGAATAGTCGGGGTCAGGGTTCATCGCATCCGAGCCCGCGAGCCAACGCGAGGTGGGAAAGCGGATGTCGAAGGCCTCGATGCGATCGATGCTCAGGGTCAAGGGCACACCGGGTTCTGAGGAAACGCCGCACGAGTATGACCGCGTTTCTCGTGAGCCGTCTAACGGCAACCTCTGGGTGTCAGACGCTGGCCTACCGTTTAGCTGCGCACGCCTTTATGTCGGTAGGCCCTGGGCGGACCTTCGGCGCCTCGAAGATCGCCAGATAGCCCGTCCCACCGCCCAGGTCGGTCCGTGAAACCTGCCGGTAGCCCACCGCCTCGAACTCGCATCGTAGCAAACGGGGCGGCGTGCCGTGCGCCTCGGTGGGCCTGTCCAGATCGATCACACCGACCCGCCCACCGGGCTTCATCGCCCCGGCCAGGTTCCAGAGCAGGGCGTAGGGGCTCTCGATCTCGTGGTACATGTGTACCAGAACAGCGCGGTCGATCTGGCCGGCCGGAAGCTTAGGATCGTCAGCCGTGCCGATGATGATCCGGACGTTCTTCAGGTTCCGGCGCTCAGCCTCACGGCGCAGGCCTGCGATGTAGGCTTCGACGATATCCTCGGCGTAGACCACCCCATTCGGTCCGACCGCCCGCGACAGCTTGAGGGTGTGATAGCCTGAGCCGGCGCCAATATCGGCCACCGTCATGCCGGGCCTGATGTCGAGACCGCGGATCAGCTGTCCGGACTCGTCGGCGGCGTCACGGTCGGGCCCGCTCGACCAGATTGGCGACACGATGCCGGCGACAGGGCGATCGGGCGCCGGGAAGCCATCCGCCAGGTGCGCGGGTGCAGGCGCCGCCCCGCGGGTCTCAGCAGGCTGGGAACAGGCGGTTACCAAGGCGGCAAGGAGCAGGACGAGCCGAGATTGCATGACGTCCCTATCGCCCGAAAACCGGCTCCAAGGCTAGAGGCGCCACCACGGCTGTCAGCCTTTGATCAGGCGCCGACGGTTTGCGCTCACACGGCGGCGGTAGTGGGTCAGGGTGCGCGCGGAGGCGGAGGCAGGACTGGATCCCAGGCCGCCGCGGATCGCCATTGCCTGCAGGGCCAGGGCGGCGTCGACCTTTTCCTGAAACATCCGTGTGGTCTCGGCTTGGCCGGCTACGCCGCCCGCCGCGATGCGCATCGTGCGTAGGCCGATTACCGCGGATGCCTCCATGCCGAGGCGCCATGCGTCCAGCCCGATTCCGAACCAGGGGTTTTGCCGGGACCGCGCCATCTAGGCGTCCCGCAGTAGGATAGCTGTGGGCGCGGGCATGGTCTCTCCTGTCGATCGACGTGGAGCCAACCCCTGGCCAAGACTGTTGTTCCGCCCGTGCGCATGACGGCTGAAACGGAACGGGAACGTGCTATGGGAGGCGTCATGGCTGACGCCGCGGGCTTACCCGCCGATCTTTTGCCGCCGCGCTTCGCCCAGTGGTTCGCTGGGCGCGGCTGGAACGCGCGCGCGCATCAGCTTGAGATGATCGAGATGGCCCGGCAGGGGCGCGACGCCCTGCTGATCGCCCCCACCGGCGGGGGCAAGACCCTCGCGGGGTTCCTGCCGAGCCTGATCGAACTCACGGAACGCCCGCCAGCCAACACCCCCCGGGGTCTGCACACAATCTACATCTCGCCGCTGAAGGCGCTGGCCGTCGACGTCGAGCGCAACCTGGGCGCACCGATCGCGGAGATGGGCCTGCCCATCGTCGCCGAGAGTCGGACCGGCGACACCGGGATCGCGCGGCGCCAGCGCCAGCGGCTGAAACCGCCCGACATCCTGCTGACCACACCCGAGCAACTGGCCCTGCTTTGCGCCTGGGAGGGCGCGCGGCTGTTCTTCGAGGACCTGCGCTGCGTGATCCTGGACGAGATCCACACCCTTCACGCCTCCAAGCGCGGTGACCTCCTGGCGCTGGGCCTTGCGCGCCTGCAGGTGCTGGCCCCCAGGATGCGGCGGGTTGGGCTGTCGGCCACCGTGGACGATCCCGAGGTGATCAAGGCGTGGATGGGACGGCATGCTCCGGAGACGCCGGAGCGGACCCCCTCCGTCGGCTTCGCCGACACCTCCCCCGACGGGGGAGGAACTCGGCCTATTCCTCCCCGTGCGGGGGAGGGGGA
>JANPKX010000555.1:0-6654 GCA_031426235.1 Alphaproteobacteria bacterium
GGCGCAGGCCAACGACCGGGTCTCTAGCGCGAACGGCGCCGTCCGGGGCGGGCGGCGCCGTTTCGCGTTCTGACCAGGTCGAGGGGCGCCTGTCCCCCATCCCCGCGCGATCGGCGGGACCATTGAAGCGCCGCCTCGCGGGTGCGACATGGACGGATGCCCGCAGAACACCCCGCTCGGCTGATACTCCGGCTCCTGATAGCCGCTTTCTACCTCGGGGCGGGCTGGCTCCACCTCACCGCGCCGGGCGGGTTCCTGCGGATCATGCCGCCGCTGATCCCCTATCCTGAAGCTGTGGTCGCGTTCACCGGAGCCTGCGAGATCGCCGGCGCGCTGGGGCTACTAATCCCGCAAACCCGGCGCTGGGCCGGCCTGATGCTGGCCCTCTACGCCCTCTGCGTCTGGCCCGCGAACGTCTACCACGCCCTCTGGCAGGTCCATGTCCCGTCCCTGCCGGACAGCTGGTGGTATCACGGCCCGCGCCTGGCCTTTCAACCGGTCCTCATCTGGGCCGCCCTCTTCGCTGGAGGGGTGATGCGCTGGCCGTGGGGACGGCGGTAGGGGGGGCTAGCCTTTGGCCTTCACCCCAACCCCGCACCGCTCACCCCCGCGCATCCAGCGCGGGGATCCGTCCTGTCTCGCCGAACCACGCGATCAGCCGGGCGTCGGCGGTCACCAGCCGAGCGCCCAAGCGGACGGCGGTGGCCGCGATCATCCGGTCCGCAGGATCTTCATGCAGATCCGCGAGGCCGGCGGCCATCCCGGCCGCGGTGGCGTCCAGGGGCGCTTCGGACAAGCCGGCGGCGACGAGATCGGCGCACCAGACGTCGATGGGAATGTTCAGGGCATAGCGGCCTTTGCGGACCAGCATCGCAGTCTCCCAGACCGAGATCGCCGAGAAGCCGGCCTCACCGGCCGCCGCCGCGGCTTCGACGGCCGCGCGGGCTCGCGGGCCGAGCCGCTCGCTGCCGCTGGAGAGCCAGAGCAGGACGTGGGTGTCGAGGAGCAGCCTGGCCATGTCAGACCAGGTTGTCCTCATCAGCCGTCCACGCCGCCGGATCGACGACCGGTTCGTCGGCGAGAGAATCGCCTTCGATGAGCTGGTCCCGATGAAGGCCAAAGACGGACACAGCTGCGCGGGCGGGCCGGGCCGGGCCAAGCTGGGCGACAGGCCGGCCATGCTTGGTGATGATCACGACCTCACCGGTCCGCTCGACCTCATCCATCAGCGCCAGGCACCGGGCCTTGAACTCGGAGGCGGAAAGCCTCCGGGGTGTCGGTATGACCATGGTCATGACTATGGTCATAATCGCGGTGAGTTGCAAGGTCCGGAGAGCCCAGGTCTGTTGCGGATCGCCAGGGCCGCCTGGCGCGCGCGTCGCAGCGCCATTCCGCGATTCGCGGAAGCTGGACGATGGGTCTCCGGCACAAGGCCGGGGATGACGGCGTGAGGGATAGCGTCAGCGAATCTGCGCCGCGATCTGCCCCGCCAGCACCCGCAGGTCCTCCGGATCCGCCATCCCCTGCCCGTGCCGGCCCAGCGCCACGCCCTCCCATCGCGGGATGATGTGGACGTGCAGGTGGAACACCGTCTGGCCGGCGGGGGCGCCGTTGAACTGGGTGATCACGAGGCCGTCGGGGTTCAGGGCCGCGCGCACGGCCCGCGCCACTCGCTGGACGCCCAGCATCAGCGGCCCCACCACCTCCGGCGCCTCGTCCAGCAGATTCCTTGCGATGGAATGCTTGGGGATCACCAGGGTGTGGCCCCGCGCCTGGGGGAAGACGTCCATGAAGGCCAGCACATGGTCGTCCTCGAACACCCGCACCGCCGGCATCTCGCCCCGCAGGATCTTGGCGAAGATGTTTCCGGGGTCGTAGGGTCCATCCAGGCTCATGCGGCGCTCCTCGTTCGGTGGCGCCACGCCTAGCAAATCACCCGGGAGGGGGAAATGTCGGACAATCCATCCACCATGACCGAGCGCCAGGAAAAGTGGTTCGCCTCGGTCCTGGAGAGCATGGAGCGCGAGACCGGCAAGACCCTGGACGACTGGGTCGCCATCGCCCGCGCCTGCCCCGAGACCCGGCCGGGCGCGCGCAAGGCGTGGTTCAAGGCCGAACATGGGATCGGGACCAACCGGGCCAGCATCATCCTGGGCAAGGCGTTCCCGGAGATGTCGCACTGGGCCGCGCCGGACGCGCTGCGCGACACCCTGTGGGCCGATCCGGCATCGCGCGCCATCCTCGAAGCGGTGGAGGCCGCCGTGGCCGACCTGCCGGGGCTTGTGCCAGCCCAGCGCAAGGGGTTCACCGCCTTCTCCCGCGGCTTCCAGTTCGCCGCAGCGCGGCCTGTGAAGGGCGGCGGGGCGCGCCTGGGCCTGGCGGTCGAGCCCGACACCGACCCACGCCTGGAGGCGCCCCGGAACGAGGGCTGGAGCGAGCGACTGAAGGCCGTGCTGCCGCTGACGCGCGCGGCCGACGTCGACGCGGCGGCCAACGTCATGCTGAAGGCGGCCTGGGCGCGCTCCTGAGGTTTCAGCCCGCCCCGCCCAGCCGGCAGCGCCTGACCCACCAGGCCGGCGCCATCGCCTCGATCCGCTCGGCCAGGGTCTCGGCGGCGATGTCGTCGGCGCAAAGGGCGAAGCAGGTGCCTCCGGAGCCTGAGACCCGGGCCAGCAGGCTCTCCGGCTCTCCCCGCAGGGTCTCCAGCACCGCGCCGATCTCCGGGGCCACGGCGATCGCCGGCGCCTCCAGGTCGTTGCGCTGGGTGGCCAGCCAGGACGCCAGTTCCTGAACGTCCTCGAACGCCTCGGGCAGCGGCGGGCGGGTGATGTCGCCGAAGCCGCCGGCCTCGTCCAGCGCGCGATAGACCGCCGGCGTCGAGACCGCCACGCCCGGATTGACAAGCACGGCGTCGACCACCGGCAGGCCCGGCGCCGGCGACAGCCGCTCACCCCGGCCCTCCGCGATCACCGGCCGCGCCCATAGGCAGGCCGGTCCGTCCGCGCCCAGGGTCCCCGCCACGGCCTCCAGCCGCGCATCGCTCACCTGCGGGGCGAACACGTCGCGGATCAGGCGCAGCGCCGCGCCCGCGTCACTGGACCCCCCGCCGAGGCCGCTGGAGACCGGAAGCTGCTTGTCGAGGGTAAAGGCCAGTTCGCCCATCGGCCGGCCCAGCTCGGCGACGAAGGCGCGCACCGCGGCCAGCACCAGGTTGTCAGATTCGCGGCCCAGCTGGCCCGCGAACGGTCCGCGCACGGCCACCCGCCCCTCGCCCGGCGCCACGCTCAACCGGTCGCCGACGTCGGCGAAGACCATCAGGCTGCACAGGGGATGGTAGCCGTCCGCCGCCGGCGCACCGACGTGCAGAAACAGATTCACCTTCGCCGGCGCGAAGGCCTCCGCCATCCTACTGGCCGGCCAGCTTCGGCGCCGGGCCCAAGCCCTGCGCCAGCTTCCGCTCGGCGTCGGTCTTGATTTTGTCGTCGGGCTTGAGGGTGAGCACCCGCTTCCACTGGAACCCGGCCTCGTCCTTGCGGCCGACCATCCAATAGGCGTCGCCCAGGTGATTGTTGATCTCGGGGTCGCCGGCTTCCATCTCCACCGCCTGCTCCAGCAGCTCGACCGCCTTTTTGAAGTTGCCCAGCCGATAGTGCGCCCACCCGAGACTATCGACGATGGCGCCGGATCGCGGATTGGCCGCGACGGCCCGCTCGACCATGGCCATCGCCTCAGCCAGCCGCTCACCGCGGTCGATCCAGGCGTAGCCCAGGTAGTTCAGCAGTTCGCCCTCATCCGGCCGCAGCTTGAGCGCGGCGCTAAGGTCCGCCTCGGCCGCCTTCCAGCGCCCCACCTTCTCCAGCGAGCGGGCGCGGGCATAGTACATCTGCCAGTCCGGGGTCTTGTCCTCGGCGATCAGGACGTTCCAAAGCGCGATCGCCTCGGCGTGTCGGTCGTTGGCGGCCAGCAGGTCGGCCAGGGTCAGGCGCGCCTCCGTATCGCCCGTGGACGCGCCGGCATGGGCCAGCTTCAACGCCTCGGCCTTGTCGCCGGCGCTCTGATAGCTCCAGGCCAGCTTGGCCTGGGCGGCGGGGAATTCGGCGCTGTTCTGACGCGGCTTAAGGTAGGCCGCCCGTGCGCCCTCTACGTCACCGTTCTGCTGCAGCACGTCGCCCAGCATCAGCCAGGCGTCGTTGCGGCTGGGATCCAGCTTCAGCGACAGCCGCAGATAGGCCAGGCCCGCCGGCGTCTGCTTGGCGCTGATCAGCGTCGCGGCGGGGGCCAGCAGGGCGAAGGCCGCCCCTTCCTTGATCGTGGGCATGGCCGGCGCGGCCTTGCCGGAGGCGGCCCTGGCCCGCGCTGTCTTCAACGCGGCGTTGGAAGGATTGCGCTTCAGGGCGGCGTCATACAGAGCCACGGCGTCGGTGCGACGACCCCGCCGTTCCAGGAAGCCGCCATAGGCCGCCACGGCGATCTCGGCGGCGCTCTCGCCGTTTGTGACGGCCTTGAAGTCCGTCTCCGCCTCGTCGTAGCGCCGCGCCCGCTCGAACAAGTGAGCTTGGCCGATCTGGCCGAAATACTCGACGCCGCCATCGCCGCGCAGGGCCGGCCGCACCAGCGAACCCTCGACGTCGCCCATGGCCGCAGCGACCCAGGGGGTCAGCAGGGCGACCGCGCCGCGATGGGGATAGCCGACGCCGTCATTGCCCAGGATCTCACGGGCCGCCTTGGCCTTGCCGTCCGCCAGCGCCGCGACCGCGCGGGTCAGACGTCCCAGCCGCCGGCCCTGGTCGGAGGCGCCCGGGCCGTCCGGTGCGATCGTCGCCGCACCCTCGATATCGCCCGCCATCAGGGCGGCGCTGAAGGCGCGCTCGCTGACGGCAGGGTCATCGCCGCCCTGGCTCCGGGCCTGCGCCAGGAACCGGGCCGCCTCGGCGTTGCGACCCGCATTGAGGGCCGCGCTGCCGGCCAGGAACATGCCATAGGCGCTCTCGGCCGCAGCCGGGCTGGCGGGCTCTCGCGCGGGTCCTGCGGCGCAGGCGCTGATCAACAGGGCAGGAACACAGACGGAAGCCACGAGGGGGAAGTGACGCATCCCCCTAGCTTGGGCGCGCCCAGCGCGCATCGCAAGGCCGCGCCGTCACATGTTCGGATAGTTCGGCCCATCCCCGCCCTGCGGCGTGGTCCACTGGATGTTCTGCGACGGATCCTTGATGTCGCAGGTCTTGCAGTGGACGCAGTTCTGGAAGTTGATCTGGAACTTCGGGTTCGCGCCCGCCTCGTCGTACAGCACCTCATAGACTCCGGCCGGGCAGTAGAGGCGGGCCGGCTCGCCATACTTCGGCAGGTTGACCTCGATCGGCACGGAGGGGTCGTTCAGCTTCAAGTGCGCCGGCTGGCTTTCCTCATGGTTGGTCGCCGACAGGAAGACGCTGGACAGCTTGTCGAAGCTGAAGACGTTGTCCGGCTTCGGATAGACGATCGGCTTGAAGTCCTTGGCCAGGCCGGTGGAGGCCGCGTCGGTCTTGCCGTGCTTCAGCGTGCCCAGGAACGAGAACCCGCCCAGCATGCTGCTGATCGTGGCGTCGGCGGCTCCGAGCACCAGGCCAGGGACGGTGCCATAGCGCGACCACAGCGGCTTGAAGTTTCGGACCGTCCGCAGTTCCTTGACGATCGAGGACTTCTGGTAAGCCTCCTCGTAGGCGGTGAGTTCGTCGCGCGCGCGCCCGGCCCGGATCGCCTCGGCCGCAGCCTCGGCGGCCATCTTGCCGCTCTTGATCGCGTTGTGGCTGCCCTTGATCCGCGGGACGTTGACGAAGCCGGCTGAGCACCCCAGCAGGGCTCCACCCGGGAAGTGCAGCTTCGGCACCGACTGGTAGCCGCCTTCAGTGATCGCGCGGGCGCCGTAGGCGATCCGCTTGCCGCCCGCGAGGAACGGTTTGATCGAAGGGTGGGTCTTGAAACGCTGGAACTCGTCGAAGGGCGAGATCCAGGGGTTCTTGTAGTTCAGGTGGACGACGAAGCCGATGGCCACGTAGTTGTCCCCGAAGTGGTACATGAAGCTGCCGCCGCCGGTCTGGTTGTCCAGCGGCCAGCCGAAGGTGTGCTGGGTGAGGCCGGACTGAAACGCGGCGTCGGGGACCTGCCACAGTTCCTTGATGCCGATCCCGAACTTCTGGGGCTCGCGCCCCTCATTGAGATTGAACTTGGCCTGCAACGCCTTGGCCAGCGAACCGCGCACGCCTTCGCCGATCAGAGTGTATTTGGCGTGCAGCTCCATGCCGGGCTCATAGTTGGCGGTCGGCTCGCCGTCCTTGCCGAGACCCGCCACGCCGGCGACCACGCCCTTCACGGCGCCCGTCTCGTCATAGACCAACTGCGAGGCGGCCATGCCCGGATAGATCTCGACGCCTAGGCCCTCGGCGTAGGTCGCCAGCCACCGGCATACATTCCCCAAGCTGGCGATGTAGTTGCCGTGGTTCAGCATCCACTTTGGGAACGGCGCCCACGACAGGTCCAGCTCGCCCATAGGCCCCAGCATCAGGAACCGGTCCTTGGTCACCGCGGTTTCCAGGGGCACGCCCAGAGCCTTCCAGTCCGGCAACAGTTCGGAAATGCCACTGGGATCGATCACCGCGCCGGAGAGGATGTGGGCGC